>JBGTRP010000718.1:0-4148 GCA_041940685.1 Acanthopleuribacteraceae bacterium | reverse complement strand
GACCAGAGGGCGCCTAATTCCTGCACTTCTGATCTATGATGCGGTTCGGATTTTGGCTCGTCCCGAAATCTTGCAGATCGGCATGCCGGAAAGCAGGTTGTTCAGCCAACCGCGGGCAACCCAAGACTCCCGTTATAAGCAGGTGACGAGGTCGAGCACGGATACCGAACCGGCGCTCCAGGGCTGCAGGTAATCGGCAAGCCCGAACAAATGCCCGTCCAAACGCAGGACCCAGGCCTCGGTCAAACCGTCGGGATTGGTTCCGGCGCCGGCAATCACGCGGTTGTCCGCGGAGATCGCGGCAATTTCCCGCAAGATCCAGCCATCTAAATTCACCCCGAATCGCGAGGTGATCCAGTTCCCGAAATGCTGCATGCCGAGAATGGGATCCCAGAAGGCGGCCTCCCTTCCCAATTCCGTGGTCCCAAAACCGACGACCAAATGGCCTCTCCGCGAAATCGCGTTGGCGCCGCTGTGAAAATCGCCTCCAGGAAAGTCGCCCAGGCTGAGCGGTGGAAGGCCTCGCCTCCAGATGACGGCCTCCCATGCGCTTGAATAGGAGGTAATGCCAGCGACCCGCTTGCCGTCCGCGGAAATGCCGGAGGGATACATGGTGTTCCACCCGGCCTGGGATTCCAGGTATTCGAACCCAAGACCAGCTTCCCAAATAAATATTCGGAAATCGGCGAAGTTGGCTTCATACCCCGCGATGAGGGAGCCATCCGGGGTGACCGCTCGCGGCCCGCGTTCCTCGGAAAATGTCTGTGGGTAACCGCCGAGATACTCCTTCTGTCCATTGACCATGCGCCAAGCGGCCCAAATGAAAAAACCATCGACAAGCGCTTCCTCTCCTCCCACGATCACCGTTCCGTCATCGGACATCGCCGCGGGCGAGCCGAATGAGAGATAGGAACTGCCGCCGGCTGGATTCCATTGAAAGCTGTTGGCTTCCGCATCCACGAAGTAGCCGACCACCTGCTCCCCATTTTCGGAGAGCGCGGTAGGGATGGTGTAACCAAAAAAGCCCGCGGGCATGGGGATATGCTCGAAGCTGCCATCCGCATGCCAACGCACCCCACCCCGCAGGGGAGCCCCACCCGATGTCGCGCGGCTAACCCCGACCACCACCAGCCCGTCGGCGGATACGCCGGAGGCAAGGCTCTCATCATGGGAGGGGTCGACAAATCCCAGACCTTGAAAGGTGGAGGCGGCTCCGGAGAGGGACAAAAAGAAGGCCAAACAAAAAAGGAGACATGCATTTGCCGAGGAGGACATTCCAATCACCTCTCAAATATCGGCGGCCTTGCGCCGGGAACCTGAATCGAAGCTTCTTCATCTATTCTTGATCTCCGATTCCCGTCTGTCAACCGAGGGCTGCCCTTCCTTCTCGCTCCGGCAGGAAAAAAGGAGCGGGCGCTTCTCGCGAGGCGCCCGCTCGTGAAGGTGAGTCTAAAACTCCGATAGAAAGGGGATAATGATGATGATGGGGGTCATGGCGCATTCCCCGGCGGGAACGCAGCCGCAGTCGACGTTACCGCCGCCGTAATCGGTCATCAGGCAACCGTTGCGGGGACAGGTTTCCCCTACCGGCAGGCAGGCCTTGAAAATAGGAATCGGCCGATAAGAACCATGCCCCGCGGCCAACAATTTCATGGCGATGTTCACGATTTTGCCATCTTGATTTCCGCCACGGCCGCGCAGATAATGAAATTCACCGATTTTTTCAAACCAAACCTTCTCCATACGGGCAAAAAATTGGGCATCGGATTGGCCCAACAGGCTCTCCTCGATAATGGCTTTCAGGTTGTCTTCCGATGTAAGGGCCACCAATTGGCCATCCCGCATTTCGGCAACTGGCGGCAGACCGCTTTGCGCGGCAAGCGCGGCTTCATCGCCGAGCGAAGCCGATGCCGACCCCGCGAAACCGATCAGAGGCATAACGCCCATCATCAAGGCCAGGCAAAAGAATAACGTATGCGAATGTTTGGTAAAAACCATGAGTTTCCTCCATCCAAATTAGACCTCATCCAGGTAGACGATGCGTCTAAATCTAAAAATCGTAATATACACAAAAACTAAAAATTGATTATTCCACACTTTTACAGCCAGTGAAAGTAGATTTTGGCTTGGCGGTCCGCATCGCGATTGTTCAGGTTTTTACGGGTTTGTTGCAAGACACGGGAGTGGATGGGTCATCAGGTTAACCGAGCGGGGAAAAGAAGAAGCTTTTGGCAAACCAAGAGTTCAGATCCCCGGACGTTCGATACCATTCTTTGCCGATCACTCATCGCTCTCGCTGAAAATTCCTGGAAGCTTATCAGGGCCGGTCTGGTGAACCTTGATCAACATGACAGGTTTGGCACACTAGGCGCTTCCGGAAAAATATTTTGCGAAAAAAAAGGACTTGGTTAAAAATCTTTGATAATCAAACTTAGGACTAGCCAGGTTGATGGGATATTCATGAGTAACTTGAACCACTAACAGGCCTGGATACCCTGAGAGAAATCGCAAAGTGAGAAAAAACTATGTCGAGTCCTTCCGTCAAGGCGCCTCCTAAAATTCTGGTAGTGGACGATGAGCCTGACTTGGAGGTTTTGTTTGCTCAAATATTTCGCCAAGAAATTCAACAAAACAAATACGCCTTTGAATTTGCACAAGAAAGCAATGCCGCCCTACAAATGCTAGCAAAGGAAGATGGCTTTGAGGTTGTCCTTTCCGATATCAGTAGGCCGGGGATGGATGGATTAGACTTTGTTGCGGTCCTGAGCAAACAATACCCCAACTTGAAAACTATTATTTTGACCGCCTATGGATCCTGGGAAAATGTGCGCAAGGCAATGAATGGTGGGGCTTTTGACTTTATTCACAAACCCATTGACAAGAATGACCTCAAGACCACGATTGAAAATGCCCTCAACCAAACAAGGAAAAAACCAAACATTTTCATTAGTTATAGCCATGATTCAGAAAACCACAAGAATCAGGTTCTTGGGCTCGCTGATCAATTGGTGCGACATGGCCTTGATGTTACACTAGATCGCTTTGTAGAAAACGGCACACCAGAATCGGGTTGGCCACTATGGATGGAAAAAGGAATCGCCCGGGCAGATTTTGTAGTTCTCGTCTGCACGGAGAAATACCATCAATATTCCCAACGCGAAAAACTTTCCAAAAAAGGAAGGGGTGCTCGGTGGGAGAGTATCATTCTCTACAACGAGCTTTACGACCCTTCTTGCAAACTTTCCAAGTTTATTCCTATCGGATTCGAAGCTGAGTATGTCCATTGGATTCCTAAGCCCCTGAGCGGAGTGAGCCACTACCCGGTCTTAAATGAACAAGATTACTTGCAGCTTTATCGAGTTTTGAGCCAGCAACCCGAGGTTGTTCCGCCACCTCAGGGAGAAAGACTACAACTTCCCCCAAAACTGGTCCCCCCTCAATTTTCACTCAACAACCCATCGAAGGTTTCAGGTCGTCCTCTTGTGGTGATGCCGAACTATGAAACGCCTGCAGATGGGGACCTTGGGGAACAGCTCAACCAGGCAATAGAACGTAAGGAGAACCTGGCGATTTCTGGTAGGGACCTAACGGAGGTTAATGAAGAAATTTTGGAATTAAAACGGAAAATGCGTTCCGGTGTTGCACTCAAACCCGGTGAGTGTTTCGGAAATAATCGTTTCCGCTTGGTAGATATCGTCGGGCATGGCGGTTTTGCCACGATCTGGAAGGCCTACGATCGAGAGCGAAAAGCGCTGGTTGCGCTCAAGGTTTTACACGGCCAGTACGCCAAAGGGCGCATACACAAAGAACGCTTCTTTCGAGGAGCAGCTCAAATGGCCAGACTAGGTCACCAGAACATTGTGAAGATCATCGAAAAGAAGGTTGAGGATGAAAGTATATTTTTCTTCGCGATGGAGTTTGTAGAGGGTACGGACCTCCAACGATGGGTGCGGGCCAAGGGCTCTTTAACCGCTGAAGAAGTCGTAGGAATTGTCGGTGCAATTGGCAATGGGATCTCCCATTCCCACGAGAAAAAGATTGTCCACCGAGATGTAAAGCCCTCAAATATTTTAGTCGGGGATAATGGAACCGTGAAGCTCACGGATTTTGACCTTGTGAAGGCCGAGGAGACCACGGGGGGTACACGA
>JBGTRP010000717.1:0-4150 GCA_041940685.1 Acanthopleuribacteraceae bacterium | reverse complement strand
CGATGTGGACCTTGTGCTTGCCGCCTACAACGCGGGCGAAAATGCGGTTGACCGCCATGGCGGCATACCGCCCTACAAGGAAACCCGCAACTACGTGCGCAAGGTCCGGCGCTTGTACGGCGCCAAATACCTTCCCTACGGCAACGCGGCGCGCAAGACTTCGCCCCTGGTCGCGCGGCGAGGCGGCGCCTCCGAGGTTGCTCGGATGGCCAGCGCCCAGTAGAACCAAGGCTTTCAATCCTAGGATGCGGCTCATCTTTCATGGCATTGCCGATAGGAGCCAGGATTCGCGTGTCGCTAGTGGCCTTGCCTCCCGTTGTCCCCGCTCATCATCCCGGGTAGCTCCACCACGTCGATGACGCCCTCGGGCATGCGCACCAGCAGGCAGGGATAGTCCGTGGCGTGTAGGTATTCCAGCACCTGACGCCGCGTACCCGCATTGGAGACGCCGCCATTGTCACGGTAGCGTTTGACCTCCACCACATAGACCTGATCGTCCTTCTCCACCAGCAGGTCAGGGGTGATTTCATAGGATTCCGGCTGGTCATTGACAATCAATTCGCTGCAAAAGACCGGTTTGGGGGATAGCAGACGGAAGCCGTTTTTGCGCAGCAGTTTGACCGCTCTTCTTTCCGCCCGCATGCCCCGGGCGCGGTTGCGTCGGCCCAGGCGCCTGGAAGCCCAGCGCATGAAGAAAAGGGTGATCAGCACGCCCGCCAGCAGGCTGGCGAGAAGCCCGAACAACAGGGGAGCCCATGGCTGGTTGATGAGTGTTTCTATGTAATCCATGAACGATCCCCCGGTGTTGTCCTCATTGTACGGATTTTTTTCTTCGGGTTTCCTGTTTCTGCAACTTGGACAGCGCTTTTTCTCTGCTTTTCTTCTTTTGACGGCCTTGCAACTGGCTCTGTTCCAACCGATGGCGCAGTTCCCGCCTCAATTTGTGGAAACTGTCGAGCCGGCGAAGGGACAACCGTCCCTCCTCTACCGCCTGCCGTACCGCACAGTCTGGCTCTCCCCGGTGGTTACAATCCCGGAATTTGCATGACCTGGCAAGAGTTTCTATCTCGTGGAAAACGCGCCCCAAGTCCATGGACTCCGCGGAAAGGCCTACCTCCCGCAATCCGGGCGTATCGATGATGACGCCACCGCTTAGCAGGGGGAAAAGCTCGCGATGAGTGGTGGCGTGCCGGCCTCGCTCGTCACCGGCTCGGACCGGCAATACCTTTTGCCTGTTCCGTTCCAAAAGGCGATTGGTGAGGGTGGATTTGCCCACGCCGGAAGATCCGAGCAGGATGGCCGAGTTGCCCGGGGTTAGGTACATGTCCAAACTATCGATGCCGGCGCCGGTTTTGGCGCTGATTTCGTGGATCTGGACGGATACCGCGATAGCTTCCAGTTCCTGCCGATAGGGGAACAGGTCGTTCACCAGATCGATCTTGGTAAGTAGTATCACCGGTTGCGCGCCGCTGGACCAGGCCAAGGCCAGGTACCTTTCGATGCGATTGACATTGAAATCTTCACCGGTGGCGCACAGAATGAAGACCCACTCCACATTGGCGGCCAGCACTTGTTCGCCGGCCGTGGGACCCGAACCATGGCGTGAAAGGGTAGAGGTGCGCGGTAGGATTCCCAAAAGGAGCGGGGCCGCGGAGGTTGATGCGCCGGGCTTCAAGGCGACCCAATCGCCCACCGCGATCGGCAGCGCGGAACCATCGCCCAAATCGCGGGTAATGCCGGAGCGTTGCAAGAGGTGGATGCCGTCTTCGGTTTCAATGCGAATATCGAATTTGTGCAACGCGGTTACCCGGCCGATATGCTTGTGGTCCAGGCCCAACCATTTTTTTTGGGCCTCGAACCGTTGGTTCCAGCCCAAGCTCTGTAATGACATGACAAAAACTCCCGAAAAGCCGCGGATCGCGGTGACCATCATCCAATCTCACGCTTGGACGCATGGACAGCACGATCCAGTTGGCGGAAACCGGCGTGCCACTCCGTATGACCGAGAGGTTTTATATGGCTTTTGCAGGGGTTCCTGAAACCCGTCTGGAGAGCCTTAACCCGTACCAGGACAAAAAATCCAGGCGCACTCCGGCATTCCGAATTGCGGATCGCTCAAAAAATATGGGTGCGGGGGTTCTAGCCAAATACCCTCATAGGCTTTCTCCTGGCACGAATATAAACCAAATCATGCCAATATTCCAAGCTATTCTGCCGGCTGTCCTCCGGGGGCGGCGAGCTCCGGCTTCAAACCAATTGCTTTCCCGCGAACAGACCCAGCCAGACCGATAGGATGCCGAGGGCCAGGTTCGCGGCGATGTTGGCTAGGCCCAATTTGAGATCGCCCTTTTCCAGCAACGCCAGAGTTTCGTAGCCGAAGGTGGAAAAGGTGGTAAAGGAACCCAGAACACCGGTGGTCAGCAACAGGCGCAGGTGGTGCGAAAGATCCTGGCGCGCCTGAACCCAACCCATGAGAATGCCGATCAGGAAACAACCCAGCACATTGACGATCAGCGTCCCGAATGGGAAGTCGCCCTTGGCGAGGCGTTGGACCCAGTCCGAGAGCGTGTAGCGGGCTACCGCGCCCGCGAACCCACCGAGCCCGACGATGAGGATCTTGATCATCATGCTGTCCGCTTCTCCGCAAAAAAATTGAGTCTGGCGCAGAAGGATACCCCGGGCGCCTGCCCTAGCCGGGCCCCTCAGTTTCGATTGCTGTCGAAGACGAGGCTGATCTCCACGGGTTCCCCGGTTCCAAACCCGGTGAAGCGCGCGCGATAAGTTCCCTCCGCTTTCACCGGAACCGGCGGGGTCATGGCGCCGAGTGAAAGGAAGTCGCCCTTCTTCAATTTTCCGCCTTGGTCGAGCACCGCGTCGCGGATCCAGAGCACGGCCTTGAGCGGGTCGCCCATTAATTGACGGCTGTTGCCGCGCGCCAACTCCTTTCCGCTCGAGTCGAGAATCACGACCTCGATACGACGCAACCGGCGGCGCCAATCGTCCTTCGATTGGGTTAGGAAAATGGGACCCATAACCCCGTACCGCGCTCCGGCGTTAATGGCCGCGATATCCCCTCCGTCGAGCCTGATGCCCGGCTTATACATCAGGTCGGGTATTTCCAGAAATGGGTAGAAACCCTCGATCGCGGCCAACGCCTCTTTTTTGGTTCGGGCCCGGTTGATGGCTTCGTCGGAAACCCTGACGAGAAGATCGCCTTCCAGCGCGGGCCGCGCCGCGAAGGGAAATGGTATCGTGGTGTGGTTTTCCAGCAACATTCGCTTGAGCAAGCGGCCTAAAATGGGCTGCTTTACGCCGAATTTTTTGCGGTTCGCCCTGGAGGTCAATGCCGCTTTGTAACCCACTATCTCGCCGATATGCGGTTCCAGCCGGATCGCGAATTCGCGGCCGAGGTCCGCGCCCTCCTGCGGGGAGCCCGCAAAACCGGCGGTCAGGGGTTTGAGGTGGAAGTAGGCCATTTCAACCTGGTCCAGAAAGGAATTCTGATCCGTGACGAGCGGGCCCGCCATCAGCAGAAAAAAGTGGGTGGCCATGAAAGCCGGCATGTCTCCTCCTACATTGTCGACCACAAATTCGTCCCCGATCCCGAGTTGGCGTGCGGCGACAGGGACCAACCGGAGCGTCCGGCGGCGGGGGTTATGAGGCCGAGTTGCGCCTCGGCCGCGGCAAAAGCTCTCCGCCGCAGTTGGGACAAACCGCCTTCATGGTCCGGCTGCAACCCTCGCAAAAGGTGCATTCATAACTACAGATGAAGGCCTTGCCCTCGTGGGTGAGCCCACGCTGGCAGGATTGGCAGGTCGTTTTCATTTCCAGCATGAGTCTCGGAACCCCTTCATGAATCGAGAATTGGCGTTTTTCCCGCTTGATCGCGTTTCTTTTCCAATGGAGCCGCCCGCGAACGGCCCCTTGACAACCCGCCTAATGTACCACAACCCGACCGCCTTGGGCGCGTCTCCCCTGAAGGCCGGGCTCACCGAATTTTCAAGCTTCGGGTTTGGCGCCCTCGGCGCGGGATTCCAACGAGGACAATTGTTGCGCCAGTTTTTCGCCGGCCGCAACAATGGTCTCCAACTCAGCCTGCAAGCGGTCCTTGTTTTCGGAGGCCCCGGGGTCTGATAAACGCTCGGCAAAT
>JBGTRP010000716.1:0-4151 GCA_041940685.1 Acanthopleuribacteraceae bacterium | reverse complement strand
GCGCCGCGTTGACCCATGCCGAACCCACGCCGCCGGTGCGTGAAAACTCGAAAAAGCCGTTGATGGACCGGTTGGCGGCCATCCGCAGCCAGGGAGATTGGGTTTCAGCAGGTACGAAAAGCGGAACCTCATGCACCCCGGCCTGGAAAGAGGTTGAGGCCAGATCGCCAGCCTGGTCCGTGGTCAGGGTGGTGGCGGCGCTCGTGGCGAATATCCAGCGGTTGGTCCAACTTTGATCATCCCGCGCGAGGTGGGGAATCACCCAGTGGCGGTGGTTGGCCGTATGCAGGCCCACCAAGTTCAAATCGCCATCCTCGGCCCACAACACCAGCGGTAGCGGTAGGCTGCTGGTGTAGGGATGCGGCGAGGCGCTGAAATCGCCTTCCAGATCGAGCCGCGATTTGGGCTCGATGCGAATCATTTTGTTGCCGATGGTCAGGATGGCCGCCTCGTCATAGGGGTTGGCGATAAAAGTTTGGTAGTGATCCCTGGGAATCGGTAGGTTGCCGGCGAGCTCGGGACAGAGGTCGAATCCGGTATTCATCTTGAAGCTCATGTTTATGGGCCAAGAGGTTTTGCCGAAATTGGAATTGAGGAACAACTGCACGTTCAGCTTGACCTCACCCGGACCATCGGACACATACTGGCAAACCTCAATATTTTTGAACTGGAAGTGGATCGGGCTCGTGAGCGTGTTTTCCTCAAGCGTAAACGCGATGGATGTGGCGCCCTTAACATCGGTTTCGAGCGCCGTGGGCGCGCTCCAGACCCCGCCCTGATCGTCGATCAGCATTCCTTCCAGGCTCAGCCTGTAAGGGGCCAGGGGGGCGCCGGAGACCAGCAGGCTCTGGTTGGCGCTCACGCCCTCCACGCTGATGACGAAGGTGGCGCCGGGGATCATGTTGGGAATCCCGTCTACCGCCAGGCCAAGCGAGTTTTTCAGGCAGACCTTTTGGTCCGCGGGGCCGCAAAGGTTTTCCGCGAAGATATTGCCCAGCCCTAACAGCATCAGTGAAACCACCGCAAATCGGGTCATGATTTCCTCCCCGCCCCGCGCTTCCATATTGAAACCGGCGAGATGACCGGAGCTTGGGCGGCTCTTTTCCCGGCGTTCGCCGTGCAGAATCAAAGGCTGTTGCTATACCTGAATATAAACTCAGAGACAGGGAAAGTCACGTTTGCTTCCTTTTTCCTGCCGGAACCCGAATGAAAAACCGGTAAGCCGTGATCTGGACCACGTCCGGGAGTTGAAATGAACCCTCGGCTCTCCCATCGGATAGAAGGTCGGGGGCGACCCATTTTTTGATTTTTTTGCTTCCATGCCGAAACTGAAATCCAAAACCCATGGCTCAGGCGTACTTATAGTTTGTAAACCCCATGCGAAAAAAGAGTTCTCCCATCGGAGAAAAGGGGCGTTTTTGTTTGTATTAAGGAGATTCTTGTGCATTTAGACAAGGTAAAACATCGAAGCCAACTCTCTGTCAAAGCCATGCTTTTACTCCTTGTTTCGACAATTACGGTGGCCGGCCCCGTGCTACCTTCAGCATTTGATGAAACCGGCGAGGCGAATTCCCTTTTCACGGAAATCGGCAACAAGCGGTTCGGTTGCCCCGGGTTTCCCAATGACCTCTGTGTGTGGCCCTTCGAAGATATCGTGATGATTTTTTATGACTGCATTACCTTCTCGATGACAGGCGGCGTTCCACCCATTCACATCAACGTCCCGCCCGGACAACCCTTGCGTTTCAGCATCCTCGGCAATCCGGACCGCTCCTTTGCCATTATTTCCGAGGCCGTGGCAAACGGCAATGGCGTGGATCCCTGCGTAGGCGGACCGGGTGTGTTTGTGGGACCGGTACTCATCGAACCATTGGGTACGCCGAACCCTTCCATTCATGAAGTACCCAGCGCCGTGGTGGATCAAATGATTGCTCAGGTTTCCCAAGACGGGTTTGTGGTCGCTCTCGCGCCGGAATGTCCCTTTGGCTCTCAGCTTTTCGCCGGCATGGATTTCACCCGCAACCCGCCGCCGGACGCCACCGATCTCTCCTTGAACCTCATCAGTGCGCCGAACAGCCTATTCAAGGGCGAGGATTTCGATATCATTCTTCAAGTGGAGAACAACGGCGATAGCAATGGCGTGGACCCGGTGGTCTCCTTCCCCTTACCCCTTGGGGTCAGCATGGTCAGCGGTACGGTTGACGGCCAACCTTGTCAGGTTAACGGCAACCAGGTAAGCTGCCCCACCACCACGCTTTCACCCCTTGCCTCGGTGAATGGAGATTTTACTTTTCACGCGGGTCTGGGCGGGAAGATGCCGTTCAACTTTTCTCTGACTTCCCAAACCTGCGATTCCAACGGGTTGGACAACCAACTATTCATCGACCCGCTCGCCCTTTGCCCGCCTGATTCGAACTGTTTTTACGGCTTTGGCAATGACGGGGGTGGGATTCAAAGTGAAATCTGGGTACATAACCCAACTCCCGCGAGCCCCGCGAACATCACCCTTTTCGCCACCGACCCCAACTGCACACCGGATGCGGTTCCCTTGGGCGCGCCCGGTTTTATCGATACCATGATCCCGCCGGGAGAGAGTTTTTCATTTTTCAGTGAAAATTCCCAATCTACCGGTCTTCCCTATATCTGGTGGTTGGAGAGCTCATCACCGAATGTCATAGCGGAGATTCGGCAAATCCAAGGACCTACCGGACCGGGGCCGGTTTTTCTGGGCGCTACCGATCCCTTTATCTCCGGTGACGAGGTTTCCGACTACGACGCGGACTATCCCATTCCATTCTTCGATATCCTTACCGGCCAAAACCAGACCGTCTATCTCGCCAATCTCAACCCGACCCCTCAAAATACAACCGGTTTTCTGCGCAATGCCGTCACCGGCGATGTCACGACGCAGTTCAACACAACCCTCGAACCCTTTGAAATCCAAACCTTCCCACTGGACCAATTGGGACTTCCCGGAACGGAGCCCCATGGATTTTGGAAATCGGGCGGTCAAGGTGTTTTGGCCATTTTGGATTTCAATACTCCGGATGTTTTTGAATCCTTCACTCCGGCGTTTTTACCAGTTGGAATGCCGGCCCAACCCTTTTTCCAGCCCGACCCCCTGGACATGCTTTACGATCCGGCCGAGTTGGAACTGATGGCGGTCAAGCCTAACGGGGACGCGGTTCCCCCGGGTTCGGCCCTTTTTTCCTATGACACGGATTGTGGGCCGATGCCGGATACCGATGAAGTCAGTCTCTTTGCCGGGGGGCCTCCTCATACTCCCATATTTTTGCCGATCGACATCGATGACAAGGCGGGCGGTTTCGCCGATGTCACTCCGAGTGATACCGCCACCATGGTTCGCTGGAAGGAGGGAAACAGCCAGGTTTGGGTCAAGATGCAGGAACCCAAAAGAGAATGGATTACGCATATACCCGCTGACTCGAATGCAGGCGATCCCATGAAGAAACCCGCGCAAACGCGATTGTTGCTGAGATCGGAAGCCGACACCAAACTACCGGTCGCCACCTTTGACGCATCAGGTACTTTTTTGAACTTTAAGTTTTTAGATGTGCCCGAGGGCTCTCATCTCTATTGTTTGGACGATATTAGCCTTGACGATGAATTGGATTTCCTCGAATTTCAGGTGCCTCCGGGAACGCCTGGCGATGTTTGGTTTAGCGCCATTGCCGATGAACCGGACCTCGAATACAAAGATCAATTACCTACCCACATCATTCCTGAGGATTCGCGGGTTGGAAATTTTACCAAGGTTCTCGAAGCATGGAACGGCAACGGGGGCACCAGTTGCCTTGGCGATGCGCCCGATATTCTGGATATCGTCAATTTCATGAATAACGGGTTGAAGTGCCCCTAAAATGCCTCTGAACCAATGTGTTCTCAGGCAGGCCCTTTCCTTCAAGAGTTTACAACTTGCGGGGCCACGCCCCTGCCGGGGGCGCCCAGCCGGGGGCGCCTAGCCCATCATGGCTTGTAGTTTCCGGTTACGCGGCCCCACGCAACAAGCTCCAGGCTTCAAGCCACAAGTTGGATTTACTTTACCCCCCGCTTGCGGCTTGAGTCTTGACACTTGCAACTGTTGCCTTGGCGTTTGAAAAACACCACACAAAATTCAAGATTCTGACCAC
>JBGTRP010000715.1:0-4154 GCA_041940685.1 Acanthopleuribacteraceae bacterium | reverse complement strand
GAAAGTAAACGAAAGGACAAACCAAACACATTGGCATTCGGAATTGTTTCTCAGATTCTTTCTGAGTTTAATGAATTCATGAAAACTCTGTCAAGCGTCAAACGTGTCTACAAACCCTATATTCCCGTTCATTGTTCAAAATTACTGTTCTCAGCGTAACCATCTTTGCGGAGAACCCGGGTCTACCCGCCACGGGTTAGCCTAGAGCCTGCCCAGAAACTCATTTTTTTAACCACAAAGAACGCGAAGCCACACGAGGAAAAAAAGCATAAGATTATTTAATACAGTTAATTACCGCAATTCAATTTGCCTTGTCTTTGTGCTCTCCGTGGCGAATTTTGCTGTTTCTGGATGGGCGCTAGGGAGTCTTTTTCAACACCCCGCGATAGGAGGCGGTTTAGGGCCAGGCCGTTTTGTTTTTTCCATCCGCGAAGATCCGTGTGAATCCGCGGATAGCGCCTCTTGTTGGGAAGCGGAAAAACGATCCGCGGATCGCTCGATTGGCCGCGGAAAAAGAACCAGCAAACCAAGTAGCGAAAGGATTATTGGTTGCGCTTGCTGATCAATTTCAAACAAGCTCCAGAATTAAAATAAGACCCAAGCAGGAGTCCTATCGGAAGCTGAGACCGCTGCCGGCCAGGTGTTTCTCCAGTGTGTTCGCACCGCAAACATCCAAGCAAAGAAAGGCCTCATCCTTGTCATTGGATTTCCTGAATTCGTAAACGAGAACGGTCACTCTGTGATCAGATGAGAGCTCCAAGGCTCGCACTTTTGCCGGTAGGGCGGCGTACCCCCCGGCCGCCCAACGCGAAATGGTTGCATGGGTCCCTGGTTCCGGGTCCGGAGTGAAGGGCGGGGCGGTGATGAAGACGAGCACACGCCAGAACCCTTGCGGCGCCGTAAAGAGCGCCCGAAGGTACTCCAAGATTGACCACTTCTTCTTTCTGAGGGCGATAAACCGGGAATAACGGGCTCGTCCTTCAAGAGGGGCCCCGTGGGCATTGGTTTGTTCCATTCTTGTAACGATGGCGAATCCGTTTTTTACGCCATAATAGGCCGGATGGTCGAACCCCGCCCGCTTGAGGGCATCCAAAATAGCGTCATCAACGTCTCCGAACGTTTTCATTTTACTTTGCCATCTTGGGGACAACACGCCTCTCGTTGAGGCCTTTGGGGGCGGAAATGGGAAGAGCTTGGGCAGCCAAAATGAAGGGTCAATGTCGGCCAGGGAATCCTCGACGCGACCTGGATTTGTTGATTGATCTCCCTCTGACATGGACGTCATGCCGATTGCTGGACCATTCAATTGATCCACATCTTCATATCCAGAAATTTTGATTCGCAGACTATCAACGACAGGGCCAAACGCGATATGCCATACCCACTTCTGCTTTTCCCAAAGCCTATCCGCGAGGCTCTCCGCCCATTGGTCGACCATGGCTCCTAGCCTGGCGATCTCTTGCTGGAGCTCTCGGAGCTCTGGTCCAGCCTGACTCTCCCCGGTAAAAAGGGTGGATTCCGCCCGAGCCAACCTGAGCGCCGCTGCTTCGAGATTCCGAAGTAGTTCCAGTTCCTCAGGTTCCACGATGATTTGTTTCAAATGGAGTTCTTGGCGGATGGTGGGCAGCGTCAGCAGCTCCTTCAGGATCTGAAGCCTGGAGGCGCGCTCCCGTACTTGCGTGTCAAGGCTTCGCGAATGAAAAGCCTCCGCTACAAGCTCGGCATTCACAACCGTTGAATCCATCCGCGCGGTATGAGCGGCGCCTTCCACGGTGAGTGAGTAAATCCCTTTTTGGAAAGGCTGATCAGAGGTCACGAAAACAAACCAGGCGCCAGGAGAAGGATTTGAAATATCGATGCTTGCATTTGAGTTCCCGCCGCCTCCGTCGTCCTGGTGGAAGGCTTTTTCAGGCGAGCAAAGGATGAGGGAAGCGTCGAAGCTGGAAGTTACCGAGACCGAAAGTGTTTCACCCGATGGCTGGATTTGGAAGACTTGGTAGGCGAAGTCCTCGTAAACCGCGTCGTTACTCGGGTCCAGATTGCCTAATATGTCGCCGGACTCCGCGGTCGCCGACATCAGGGCAACCACAAGAAAAAAAATTTCCCTGCGCAATTTCATCATTTCAACCCCATCTACCGCTGTCCCTGTGGTGCATGGGAAGTTTGCTTCAACAGCCGTATCGCGATTTCGGTTGCTTGCTCGTCCACGACGGCCTGGAATTGGCCAACCTCGTCCCGAATCACATGAACCTTTGCCGGCTCTATTTGGGGGTCAAGGAGTTGCGTTTTCAATTGCGCCAGCTTTAATGCCGCCTCATGAAATTCGATGAGCGCCCCCAGGGCATACTCGAAACCCTCGCGCTTCCTTGCCCGCATTTCAAGCTCTTCAGATACATATAAGAGGGAGGTCTTTTTTGACGCCATCTCCTTCTCCAAGAGCTCGAGGACCAAATCCGCCGATGTTTCGAGGAAGGTTGCTTCGTCAAGGGCCACTCCAATATCTTGCACCCGTTTCTCAAGGGCTTGCATGCGTTTTCGCATTTCGCGCTCATGGTCATCGACGGCAAACGCCTCGGCGGCGCTCCTTATGCTCGAAATTAATTCCTCGCGAAAGGATGGCAGGGTCAACTGTTTTTCCAACATCTGAAGGTTGCGGGCGCGCTCCCGTACTTGGTTTTTTACGCCTCTCGAATCAAAAGCCATCTCTACCAGTTCGGCATCCACGGCTGTTGGTTCAACCCGAACAGCATGAGAGCCGCCCTCCACCGCTAACGAGAAATTTCCATTTTGGGAAGGGCTGAACGACGTGGCGATGACAGTCCACGCGCCCGTGGAAGGATTTGGAATCGCAATGCTCGCATTGGAGCCCTCGCCACTGTCGTCGTCTTTGTGAAACGTTTTTTCAGGCGAACATAGGATGAGGTAAGTGTCGAAGTTGGAAGTGATGGAGACCGAAAGGGTTTCGCCCGATGCCTGGATTTGGAAAACTTCATAAGCGAAACCCTCGTAAACGGCGCCTTCTTCCAGGTCCAGGTTCCCCGCGATATCAGTAGAAGTAAAAGAGACCATCACGGATAATAAAATGGTTAATTGCATACCCCACCACGCCATTTCAGCCATCCTCCCCGGTGCTCGTTCCGCCCCGATCCTTGGTGAAAAAGAGCACGCCGAGGGCCATTACGACCAATCCTTGGACGGGACCGAGCCATAGGTTTGAGTTTTCAAGAATCTTTATCCTGTCAACGGGTCCATCGGTAGCGGGCAATAGGGGCGGGATTAGAATGGTGAGCAGTAACAAAACCAAATAGAAAACAGAAAGGCCTAATGACAGGGTGCAAAAGTTTCGTCGGACGAAAACCGTGCCGCTATCATTCGGATTCAACGCCTCGGCCGCGAATACGCTCACCATGAGTGCGAGAGTAGGTAAAAAGTTAGGCAGCGCCCAACTCCACACGCGCTGAAGGCTCCCTCCATAAACGCCCATAATCGATTGGCCCACCAACAACAGGAGTAGCAATGCCGCGGCTGGGAACCATGTAGCGGCTAACCTCCATCGCGCCTTCTCGAGACAGATCATGCCTTGGTTTCCTTGCAGATCGTTAATGAGCCCCTCCTCGATTTACCTGGTTCCTAGGAAATGCGTTTTCAATTTGGCGGATCGACCCTACCGCTGAATGCTGAGATCCATTTGCCCTTTCATTTCGCACCTAGGCGCTTGTCCGAACGCCCAAGACTGGCAGATACTAACCACTCTTACATGCAGAAAAACGAGGTGGAAAGGCTCATGGTTGGTCAGTCTCTCCCAAAAAAAGAGGGAACCCACGACGATGGGCTTTTTAAAATTGCAGTAAATAGGTTAGGATCCGCAAATTTCTCTAGAGCCTGCCCAGAAATGCATTTTTTGAACCACAAAGAACACGAAGCCACACGAAGGGAAAATACTAAACTTTTTAATCACAATTAATTACTGTAAATTCTTTTGTCTTATCTTCCGGTGTTTGTCAAGCTAGTTGTCAAGTATTGGAAGAAAGAACAGAGAGGGCGGTTCCAACGAAGGGGGCATCCTTGACCCGAAGGCTTATGGCGCTGTGGCCTTGATGGGCCGACGGGGATGTACTGATGCATGTGGAAGGAAACCCCGTCGGCTCAAACGA
>JBGTRP010000714.1:0-4165 GCA_041940685.1 Acanthopleuribacteraceae bacterium | reverse complement strand
CTCGCCTATTCGGATGCAACGGATGACGGCCATTTCCAAGCCTTTTTCTGGCGCGGCAGCGGTCCCGCCCCGGTTTGGCAAACCGCGGAGTTGGCGGACGAGGACTTGAACCCCGTCTCAGGCTATGCGAACAACCCCTTGCGCGGCAAACTGCTGCGGGACTTGGTTCCCCAATTGCGGACCCACCTGAAAAAAAGCATGCCCGCCTATATGCTGCCTTCCAGTCTGGTCATCCTCAATCAAATGCCGTTGACCAGTCATGGAAAGATCGACCGCGAGGCCCTCCCGGCGCCCGACGCCATGGGCCCCGCGCCGGGTGAATTCTTGGCCCCGGCTACGCCCACCGAGGAGGTGCTGGCCACGGTCTGGGCGGAGGTGCTGGGTCTGAACCGGGTCAGCGCCCGCGCCAATTTCTTCGAACTGGGCGGACATTCGCTGCTGGCTACCCAAATCATGTCGCGCATCAACCGGGTCTTCTCGCTGGAGTTGCCGTTGCGTCATCTGTTCGAATACCCCTCGGTCCGGGCGCTGGCCCAGCATATCGAACGGGCGCGCGGCCAGGATGTCGGCCGCCGCCTGCCGCCCATCCGGCCACGCGATCCACGCGCGGCCGCGCCACTTTCCTACGCGCAACAGCGTCTTTGGTTCCTCAACCAATTCGAGGGCGCCGACACCGCATACAATATGCCCTCGGGCCTGCGTTTACGCGGCATGCTCCAGGTCACGGCCCTGCACCGAGCCGCAGAGGAGATCCTCTCCCGTCACGAGGCCTTGCGCACCAGCTTTCCCTCGGTCGAGGGCCGCGCCCGACAGCAGATCCACCCGGCGGGCCGCTTGCCCCTGCCGGTCGTGGATTTGCAAGCGGTCGAGGGTTCCGCAAGAAGGGCCTTGGTCGAGAACCTGAGTTTCGCCGAGGCGCATCGACCCTTTGATCTCACCAGCGGGCCGCTGCTGCGCCTGATTCTGATGCGCCTGAGCGAAAGCGATCACATCTTGCTGGCCACCATGCATCACATCATCTCCGACGGCTGGTCCAACGGAATTCTGGTGCGCGAGTTGGCCGCGCTCTACCGTTGGTTTGCAACGGCAGGACCCGAGCGAGGGAAACCTCACCCGCTGCCTCCGCTCACCGTCCAATACGCGGACTTTGCCGCCTGGCAGCAGCAATGGTTGACCGGAGAGAAGCTGGAAGCGCAATTGGCCTACTGGAAAACGCGATTGAAGGGCGCGCCCACCCTTCACCGCTTACCCACCGATTTCCCACGCCCCGCGGTGCAGACCTTCAAGGGTCAACACGAACATTTCCATTTGGATTTCGGCCTGACCGCGAGCCTGACCGAACTCGCGCAACGGAGCGGCGCGACTCTTTTCATGGCGCTGCACGCCGCGTTCAACGTCATGCTGTTCCGCTACGCCGATCAGGAGGACCTGCTGGTAGGCGCTCCTATCGCCAATCGCAACCTCCGCGAGATCGAACCGCTGATCGGGTTTTTCGTCAATACCTTGGTCCTGCGTTGCGATCTCTCCGGGGATCCGACTTTTACCCGGCTGCTCAACCAGGTACGGCAGGTAGCTTTGGATGCCTACGCCCACCAGGACATCCCGTTTGAAAGGATTGTGGACGCCCTGCAACCGCAACGCAATCTGAACCACGCGCCCCTGTTTCAGGTGCTGTTCGTGCTGCAGAACACGCCGGGCGCGGACCCCCGTCTGCCGGGCTTGACCCTGCAGCCCCTGGAGGGAGAAAGCGTCACCTCCAAATTTGATCTCTCCCTGTCCATGTACGAGGCGGAAGACGGGTTGCGCGGCTTTTTCGAGTACCGCACGGACCTCTATTTCCGAGAAACCATTCAGCGCATGAGCGCGCATTTCCGCAATCTTTTGGAGGCGATCCTCGCCGCGGATGCGGACGAACAGCTCGACCAACGCCGGATCTCAAGTCTGCCTTTGCTGGGCCAGGAAGAGCGCCAAACCATGCTGGTTGAATGGAACCGCACGGCCACCGCGCCAGGGATTCCGGACTTCCCCTCGCGCTTCAGAGCCCTAGCCCGGCAACGGCCCCACGCCAGCGCGCTGGTCTTTAGCGGAGCGCCATCCCGAAGCACCCATGAACGGGAAAGCCATATCAGCTACGACGAGTTGGAGCGGCGATCGCGCGACCTGGCCCGCTACCTTCGCGCGCTCGGCGTGGGGAACACCAGCCGGGATGTACAGGTTTCCCTCGCGGGTATCTATCTCGACCGCTCCCCGGTCATGCTCATCGCCCTACTCGCCATCCATCGGGCGGGCGGCGCCTACCTGCCCTTGGATCCCGGGTACCCCGGGGACCGGATCGCGTTTATGCTGGAAGACAGCGCGCCGCGCGTGTTGTTGACCTCCGCGGCTCTCTTGGATTCGCTTCCCGAACAGGGTTCGCAAGTCGTTCTTCTCGATCGGGACGGCAGCCCCGCGGGCGCACCCCACGGGAATCCCGATCCGCGTCCTCTCCCTCAATTACGAAGGGATGCGCCCGCTTACATGATCTACACCTCCGGTTCCACGGGACTGCCCAAGGGCTCCCTGGTCACCCATCGCGGTCTCGCCAACACGGCCAACAATCAGAGAAAATGCCTCGGCAACGGTCTGGCGAGCCGCGTGCTCCAGTTCTCCTCCCTCAGCTTCGATGCTTCGATCTGGGAAATCGTCATGGCCCTCGGGGCCGGCGGCAATTTGGTTCTTTCCCATATGGATCACCTGTTGCCGGGTCCCGGGCTCGCCCGGCTCCTGCAGCGTCAGGCCGTCACGCATGCAACGCTGCCGCCCTCCGCCCTGGCGTTCCTGCCGCCGCTGCCCCTCCCCCATCTGCAACATCTGATGGTTGCCGGGGAGGCCTGCCCGCTTCATTTGGCGCAAACCTTCGCCAAGGGCCGCCATCTATACAACGGCTATGGTCCTTCCGAGGCCTCGATCTGCGTTTCCATTGCCGAACACGAACCGGGAAAGGACCACTTCCCCATCGGCAAACCCATTGGCAACAACCGTCTGTTCGTTTTGGACCGGCGCGGGATGCCCGTGCCCATCGGCGTGCCCGGCGAGCTTCACGTGGCCGGCACGGGTTTGGCCCATGGCTATTACCGGCGACCGGGACTCACCGCGGCGCGCTTCATCCCCGACGTGTTTTCCGAGGCGAAGTTGGCTTGCGGAGGCCGTCTCTACCGCACCGGAGACCTGGTCAAGTATCTTCCGGATGGCAATATCCTCTTCCTCGGACGGATCGACCATCAGGTCAAGCTACGCGGGTTCCGGGTAGAGTTGGGCGAGATCGAGGCCCGTCTGGAAAAGCATCCCCAAATCGATCGGGCCGCGGTGCTGGCCGTGGAAAGCGGACATGGCGACACGCAACTGACCGCCTGCTTGCAAATGGCGGACCTGGACGGCAGGGAAAAGGGTTCTTCCGATCTCAGCGAGCTGGAACGGGGGCATATTGCCCAATGGGAGCGGCTGTGGAGCAATACTTATGGAAGCGGCGCGGCTAGAGTCAAGGACCCCGCGCTCAACCTGATCGGCTGGAACGACAGCTACCGCGGCCGCCCCATCCCCGAACCGGAAATGGAAACCTGGGTGCGGGCGACCGTGGCGCGTATCCTGGAGACTCGGCCCCGGCATGTGTTGGAGATCGGCTGTGGCACGGGATTGTTGCTCTTCCGCATCGCCCCTCATTGCGAGAGCTACACGGGAACCGATATTTCCGAGGAATCCACGCGTTATGTGGCCCAACATCTGGATCGCCTGACGCCAAAACAAACGAAGGTGAGCCTGCACCATCTGCCGGCTCACGCGCTACAGGAAATGGAAGGTTGGCGTCCCGGCGCCTTCGATACCCTGATCCTCAATTCCGTGGCGCAGTACTTCCCCGACGTCGATTACCTGGCCTCGGTATTGGAGCGGGCCGTGGAAGCCGTCGCCGACGGCGGCCATCTGTTCGTGGGCGACATGCGTTGCCTGCCCCTGCAAGAGGGGTTTCGAGCCGGGGTGGCCTTTCACCAAGCCGCGGACGGCGACAGCCTCCAGCAATGGCGCGCCGCGGTGAAGGAACATCTGGCCCGGGAACCGGAGCTCGTGATCGCACCACAATTTTTCCACGAGCTCGCCCGGCGGATTCCGCGCATTGGATGCGTGGAGGTGA
>JBGTRP010000713.1:0-4166 GCA_041940685.1 Acanthopleuribacteraceae bacterium | reverse complement strand
GATCCCTTCGGCATGGACGACTTTTTCAACCGCGGCCGCTCCCGGCGAAATCAAAGCTCCGCGGAGGTCTTTGCCGAGGTGAAGGTTCCCAAGCGCTCTTATTACATTGGCGAGCCGATACCGATTCAGGTGGAGCTATGGCGGACTCCAGGCGTTCAGATTCGCGCCCAGGGCTCTTCCATGGATTTCCCCAATCTTCCCGATTTTTGGGTGGAGGAAACCGAGGCCCAACTGGCCGACAGGCGGGAGGCGCGCAATCGGAAGCGCTATGAGGTCAGCGTGGTCGACAGCCGCCGCCTATTCGCCAACAAGACCGGCAAGCTGGAGATTCCGGCCATCAAGTTCAACCTCATGGTGTCTCCGCGGATGAGCTTCTTCTCCGACTGGCAGCAGGTTGCCCGTCAAACCGAAACGGTGGCGCTCGATATCAAGCCATTGCCGCAAAACGGCAAGCCCGCGGATTTCGCGGGTGCGGTGGGGTCCTTCGACCTCACGGCCGAATTGGATAAGCCCAGCGTCAAGGTTGGCGAGTCAGTCTCTCTAAAAGTCACGGTCGAGGGCAATGGCAACTTTTCCGCGATACGGGACCTGGCCCCGAAGAATCTGGGTTCTCAATTCGAGATTTTTGAAGGCGGCGCGCCCGTGACCGATAGCCGCAACGGCATTATCCGATCTAAATCATGGGTGTTTGCATTGGTGCCCAAGCGCGAGGGTTCCTTCGAGATTCCACTGCCCCGCCTCTCTTTTTTTGATCTGGACAGTGAAACCTACCGCACCACGCCGGAGCGCACCTTCAGCCTTGAGGTCCTGCCGGGCCGGGGTCTTGGCCCCTCCACCGCGCCGCTCGGCAATGAGGGCGCGCTGATCAGCGAGCAGAATCTCAACTTCATCAAGTTGGGCGAATTGGGTGAGCTGAAGGTCAAACCTTTCCGCACGTCGCCGACCCTGTTGGTCCAGGTGGCCGCGGGGTTCCTGCTGCTCGATCTCCTGGCGTTTCTCGCCTTATTCCTTAGGAATCGGAGCCTGAGCCGCCGCCAGGATCTGCGACCGAAGTACGCCATGAGCAATTTCAAGAAAGCGGTTTCCCGGCTGAGCTCACGCTCGGATGAGCCTGACGCCTTTTACGCGGGCCTCTCGCAAGCGGTCTTCAACTATTTCGGCGACAAATGGGAACGGGCGGGACAAGGCATTTCCCTGGATCTGATTCGCGACCGCTTCCACCGCGATTCCGTGGACGAAGCATTGTTCCAGCGCGTGACGGAGGTCATCGAGGCTTGCGATTTGGCGCGCTTTACTCCCAGCAGTCCCGCCTCCCGAGAGCAATTGCTGGAGAAGGCTTCCGAGACCCTGCAAAGGGTAGAGGAGGCGCTTGCATGATCTATCTTTTCTTCTGTGTGTTCATGGCTTCAGACTCGCCCGAGGCGCTTTGGTCTCAAGCCAACCAGGCCTATCAGGACGGCCGCTACGAGGATGCGCTGACGCTCTATGAGGATTTGCTGCTCTCGGGCGTGGACAATGGCAAGCTGCATTACAATCTGGGCAATGCCTATCAGAAAACCGGGCATTTGGGGCGCGCCATTCTGCATTACTCGCGCGCGCAGAAACTGTTACCCGGCGACCCCGATGTAAAGGCCAACCTGGAGATAGCCAACCAAATGCGGGTAGACCCTCAAATCGACGAGGAAAACGAGGAATTCACCCAATCCCTACAAACGCTTTCCTGGAGGATCGGTTACCGCTCCATCTTTTTCCTGGCCCTGGCGTTTCTCTGTGTCGCCGGGTTGGCTTCCCTCATTTTGGTGCTGAGGCCCGCCACGGGTAAATGGTTGGGTTACGTGCTGGTGGTGGGCGGCGTTCTCGGCCTGTTGTTCATGGGCGGGGCCTTCCTGCAGCACAACCAAATGACGCGCAAGGATTTCGCGGTCGTGGTCACGCGCCAGGTGGATGTGTTGTCCGGGCCCTCCACCAAGGAATCGGTGAGCTTCACCATTCACGAGGGCATCCGCTGCAAAATACTCGACCGCACGGAGGGTTGGTACCGCATCCGCCTGGCCAACGGTTTTAACGGCTGGTTGCCGCGCCAGGCCGTGGAGATCATTTAACCTGACTGAAGGCTCATGGCCACCAGGAAGCCGAGATAGGTGCCCAGCCCGTTGCCCAGCGAGCCTACCAGAATAGCCGGAAGCGTCAGATCCGTGCGGTCAAGGCTTTTCGCGAGGGCCAGCGCGGAGGTGGAGCCGCCGATATTGGCCTGAGAGGCCACGGCCACCAGATCCCAATCCCGGCGCAACAGGGCGCCCAGTCCGAAGGTCAGGCTTCCGTGGACCAGAACCAGGATGCCGGCAAACAACATGAGCGAAATTCCCAGCGAGCCGATATCTGCCAAGGTGGCAAAATCGCAAAAGGCGCCGATTACCGCCAGAAACAGGTAGACGCTGAACATGGCAAGGGCGCGTTTGCCGCGCAGTTTTTGAATCGCGGGTATTTGAGCCAAGAGAATGCCAATGGTGGTGAGAATCAGGATCGAGGGGACGGCCAGGCCTTTTGACGCGAGCCAAGCGGCGAATGCATCCGAGATCCACATGGCAAAGGCGCCCAGGGCGAGGCACAGGCCCAGGGCCATGGGGCCGAACTTTTCGGTGTCCGTGCCGAAGCCTTCAGCCTCATCCGATTTTTCCTCCGATGTTGGCGGTGGGGTAATGCGCCGTGGCCGCCAGCGGTTGAGAGCCTTGGGCAGCAGGATGGTGGCGATCATCCAGAGGGTGGTCATGATATTGTCCACCGCCACGGAGCCCGCGTACAGGTTGCCGTCCTCGTTTACCCCGTAATGCAGAGCCAGCGCGTTGAAGTTTACGCTGCCCCCGGTATAGGTGCCCGTGAACATTCCCGCCACCGCGTGGAATTGTTCGCCCAGGCCGGCCCGACCGCCTATGGCCCACATGCCCAGCAACACGCCCAGCATGGTGCCGGCCGCGCCGATGATAAACATCAGCAGCATGGATGGGCCGGCCCGCTTCAAATTGCGTAGGTTGACTTCCAGCAACAGGAAAAAGATCGAAAGCGGCGCGATGTAGTTGAAAATACCGCTGTACAGCGGCGGCGCCTGTTGTGAGGAGGGGATCAGGCCCAGGTTGGCCACAATCGCGGTCACCACGATGACCAGCAACGCGGTGCCGAAGTGGCGGCAGAACGTTTTGCGCACCAGCCATTCGGAGACCACGATGTTGAGAAAAAGAATTCCCGCGATAAAAATCGGAGCGTTCATGCCGTTGCCTTGTTGCAAAACCGCGCGCAGCCCATCATTTGATCTGGCCCGTTGGAAAAGAGATATGGCTTTCGATTTTCACCATTTTAAACATCTGGACTCCGATGTCCATACCTCTGTTGACGCGGGCCAATCGAAGATGTGGCGTCAAGTACCGCCCTTTGCGCTCTGGCCCGAATGGAACCCGCACGACCTGATCGCCAATGGGTTTTCGCCCCTGGACTCTTCCCCAGGATGGATGAGAGAGGGGCTTGTTCCCTCTCGGAGTGGGCTACATTCCGTCGATCAAATCGTTGAACGTTTTGCTGGGGCGCATGGCTTTGGCGGTGAGCTCGCGGTTGGGCGCGTAATAACCGTCGATGTCGACCGGGCTCCCCTGTGCGGCGAGCAACTCTTCCTGGATCAGATCCTGTTTCTCCGCGAGAGCCTTGGCCAGGGGCGCAAAGCGGGTGGCCATTTCCGGGTCCTCGCTTTGATCGGCCAGAGCTTTGGCCCAGTAGAGCGCCATGAAATAAGCGGAGCCGCGGTTATCGATCTCGTTCACCTTTCTGGAGGGCGCTTTGCCGTTTTCCAGGTACTGTCCAATCGCCTCGTCAAGGGCCCTGGCGAGGACCGCGGCCTTGGAGTTTTGGGTATGCTCCAGGGAGGGAACCAGGGCGCAGTATTCGCCCAGAGAATTCCAGCGCAGATGGCCTTCCTTGAGGAATTGCTGAACATGCTTGGGCGCGGACAGACGTCAAGTGCCCCCTCCGAATCTCCCGCTTCCAACAGTCTGGCAGCCTTCTCTAGTGGTGCTTCGTCACCCTCCAAATCGGCATCATCACCGTGTTCCTCCTCGTCCTGCTCGTCCTCCTCGCCTTCGTGGTGGCGCATGCCCGTCGGCCGTCCCCACACCCGGGCG
>JBGTRP010000712.1:0-4167 GCA_041940685.1 Acanthopleuribacteraceae bacterium | reverse complement strand
ATGCGCGATCAGGATAATCAGAACATTCATTTTTACGATGACCTGATCAAGGACCGTGTGGTGGCCATGAATTTCATTTTCACCAGTTGCCCGACCATCTGTCCGCCCATGGGCGCCAACTTCGGCGCCTTACAAGGCATTCTCAAGGAGCGCGGTCTTGACGATGTTTCCCTGATCTCGGTGAGCATCGATCCGCGCACGGACACGCCCGCGCGCCTCAAGCAGTGGCGCGACCGGTTTAAGGGAAAGGACGGCTGGTCGCTGGTAACCGGACCCAAGGGCGATGTGGACAAGCTGCTCAAGCTGCTCAAGGTTTTCAGCGCGGATATCAGCGCGCACGCCCCATTCGTGATTATCGGCAATGACCGCACCGGCGCCTGGCAATACGTCAACGGATTGACGCCTCCCGAAAAATTGACCGATTTGCTCAAGGATCTTGAAAAAGGCGACGCGGCGTCCGAGCAACCAGAACACAAGCCCGCAACGGAAAAACAATCCGCCGCGGCCGGATACTTCGGCGATATCCGGCTCACCGATCAGAACGGCCGCTCCTTGCGGCTCTATAGTGATTTGATGGAGGGAAAAACCGTCATCATCAACAGTTTCTTCTCCTCCTGCCAGGGCGTTTGCCCGGTCACCATGGGCGCAATGGTCAAAATTCAGGATTGGCTCGGCGAGCGGTTGGGCCGTGATGTGCATATCCTTTCCCTGACCGTGGATCCGGTTACCGATACGCCCGACCAACTGAAAACCTACGCGGCCAGCCTCAAGGCGCGGCCCGGCTGGTTCCTGCTGACAGGCGAACGGCAAAAGCTGAACCAGGCGCTGCACAAGTTCGGCCATTACGTGGAACAAAAAGAGAGCCACCAAAATATTTTCATCATCGGCAACGACCGCACGGGTCTTTGGAAAAAGGCTTTGGGACTGGCGCCGCCCGAGGAGATCATCGAGGTGGTGCGTGGCGTGGTGGAGGATCGCGGCTAGCGCCATGGGGCCTTCCATTTCCCTGAAACCCTTTTTGTGGTTCACTTGTTTCGCCCTCGTGGGAATTCCATGCTTTGCGGGAGAGGAAGAAGACACGCCCGAGTCGCGGGGCCGGCTCATCTACCGCGAGGGCCTGAGCCGTTCCGGCCAGACCATCTTCGCGGAAATGGGCGACCCCCCCACGGAAGTTCCCGCGTCGGCCCTGCCCTGCGTGGGTTGCCATGGCCGCGATGGGCGGGGCCGCGCGGAGGGCGGGTTAACCCCCGCGGATATCACCTGGAGCGCGCTTACCAAGCCCTACGAAATCACAACCCAAACCGGCCGGCAGCGAACCGCTTATGACGAAACCAGTCTGAAACGGGCCATCGCCTTGGGCTTCGACCCCGGCGGCAACCGCCTGGATACCGCCATGCCGCGCTACCGGCTTTCACTGGGTGACGCGGCGGATTTGATCGCCTATTTGCGAGCGCTCGAGCGGGAACGCGATCCGGGCCTGGAGAATGAATGGATTCGCCTGGGCATTCTGGAAGCGCCAAGCAATTATCTTGCGAAGCACAACCGCATGGTGCGCGCGGTGATGGACGCCTCGGTTGAAGATATTAATCAGCGCGGCGGCGTATACGGCAGGCGTCTCAGCCTCCACTACGCTACGCTTCCCGGCCAACCGGATCAACGATTGGAAGCCGTGTCCCGTTTTTTGAAGGATCAACGGCCCTTTGCTCTGGTTGGGGCATTTTTTACGGGCGCGGAAGCGGATTTGGCGTCGCTGGCGGCGCGCGAGGAAATTCCCGTGATCGGCGCTTTTAGCCTGGATCCTCCCGAGAATGCGCTTGCGAACCGCGAGGTGTTCTACCTCTACGCGGGCCCACGAGACTTGGGCCGCGCCCTGGCCCAGCACGCGCGCCAAGTCCATGGCAAACTCGCGG
Source organism: Acanthopleuribacteraceae bacterium (assembly GCA_041940685.1). Classification (GTDB taxonomy): domain Bacteria; phylum Acidobacteriota; class Holophagae; order Acanthopleuribacterales; family Acanthopleuribacteraceae; genus JBGTRP01. The sequence continues at coordinate 2,257 of JBGTRP010000712.1, read as the reverse complement.
CCGCGGTCGTCTATCCCGACTATCTATCCGGGGCCGCGGCGGCGATCGCGGATGTCTGCGCGGAGGCGGGCTGGCCCTCTCAACCCCTGTTACGCGCCTACCACCGAGGCCGTGACCCCGCGGCGCTTGCCGAAAGCCTGGCGCAACGGGGTCCGCGACTGTTGTTCTTCCTGGGGCTGGGCGACCCGCGGGCGGACAGGGTTTTCCTTCAAAAGATGAAGGCGCTCGATTGGCGGCCGGCCGTGTTGGGGCCAGGCCCCCTGGCAACCCAGACCCTGCTGGAAGCGGCCGGGAACTTGGCTTCGCTGGAGCTGGCCTTCCCCACGTCGGGCGCGGATTTCTCCTGGCTGGGACAACGGGAATACCGCCGTCTGGCGGAGGAGCAGGGTTTGCCCGAGGTCCCCGCTCCCGCGCAATTGGCCGCGCTTAGCGCCATGCGGTTGTTGCACGAGGGTTTGGTCCGCGCCGGTCGGGAGTTGAGCCGGGCCAAGTTCATTGCGGAGTTGGAAGGACTCTACGAATTCCCCACCGGCTACACCCCGCCCCTTTCTTTTCACCCCAACCGCAGAATCGGCTCAAAAAAGGCCTACATCGTGGCGTACGACCCCCAAACCGGGACCATGCGCGAAACCGCGGAAATTGACGTTTCAGGACGCTGAGCCATGAGCCAACGCGGCCATGCCAGGGGTTTGGGAAATGGTCTTACGGATCCCGGTTGCGCCAACGGCCAGGTTCCCAGAAGGTAGATCCATGGAGTCCAAGGGCACAACTTTCCGGGTAGAAAGATTCCAGAGCCTGACCCCGTCCGATCTGGACACCTGGCGCAGCCTGCAAGCCAGCCGATTATCTTGGCGGAGCCCCTTCCTCGCGCCCGAATACGTGGAGGCCGTCGCCTCGGTGCGAACCGATGTATGGGTGGGGCTGATCCTGGTTGGAAACCGGTTGGCCGGCATCTTTCCTTTCCAGAAGGACGCCTCGGATATGGCCTTTCCCGTGGGCAAGGGACTATGCGATTTTCAGGCGGTCTTGTCGGCTCCCGAGAGCGGCGTGAGCGCGGCGGCGCTCCTGCGGGGCTGTGGGCTTCGCGGCTTTGTTTTTGACCATTTACTGGCGGAGCAAACCGCCTTTCAGACCGGGTTCTCGAGGGTGTACGATTCTCCTTGGCTGGATTTGAGCCGGGGTTTTCAGGCCTATGTCCTTGCCCGCCGGGAAAAAGGCTCCAAGCTGATTCCCAAGGCCGCCTGGAGCCGGCGCAAGCTGGCGCGCGAGGTCGGTCCGCTGGTTTTTCGGGAACAGGATCCCAGCCCCGCCATGTTGGAGCGGCTCATGGCGCTGAAATCCGATCAGTATCGGCGCTCCGGCTCCCGCGACCGCTTTGCCGAATCCTGGATCCGCTGCCTGCTCAGACATCTTCAAAGTAGGAGTCGCGAAAATTTTTCAGGCGTTCTCTCTACCCTGCACGCGGGCGACCGGCTGGTAGCCGCCCACATGGGCATGCGCACGCCATGGAGTTGGCACTATTGGTTCCCGGCCTACGATCGTCAATTCGCGGCCTATTCGCCGGGAACCCTGTTGCTGTTGGATATGGCCGCTCACGCCGCGGAATTGGGCATTGCCCGCTTCGATCTCGGCCGAGGCGAGGACGCCTACAAACAAAGGCTTCAAAGCGGCGCGACTCCCGTGGCGCGGGGTAGAATCCAATTACTGCCCTAATCAAAGCCGAGAGTCGACACTTTCCCGCAGGTCCCAAACAACATACCAACACAGCCTTACCAGCACAAAGCTTGTCTTTAATTCTTACTCCCATTTTGGCCCCGGCTGTTCCACCGCCAATCCCTCATTCTAGCTGCGTAATTGTCTCTCACCTTGTCCTCGCGCCAGGCGGTCATGATGGCTCGAGCCTCCGGAGGCAGGGCTTCCGGGCCGGATTGGTATCGGGCTCGAATCAGGTCCAGGAAGGGATCGAGCTCTGCTTTGCTCAGGTTCCCGCCCCGCGCCGCCGCGGACAGCAAACGCCCATGGGCGCAAGAAGCCACATGGGTCAGCCGCTCGCTTCCCGTGGCCCATTCCGCGACCTTTTGCGAGGGATAGACGCGTCGCAAAAAATCCCGTTGCAGTGACAGCTCCGCGGGCGAAGCAAGGGCCTCGAAATGCGGCGACATCTGCGTTTTCATCTGCTCGTACAGACCCCGGAAGACCCCCTGCCCCCGGTAGCCCTTGGCGATGCAGACCTGCCCCATGACAAAATAGGAGATCT
>JBGTRP010000711.1:0-4173 GCA_041940685.1 Acanthopleuribacteraceae bacterium | reverse complement strand
CCACGAATTTTTCCAGAGCCTCGTTCAATGCTGTCATTACTTTGCCTCGCTAAAGCTGGACGCCCAACTGGGGCTTTCCCGCTTCATCCGGTCCAGGGCGTCCATCGGAGGTTCGGCCAACCCGAAGCCGTGGGTTTCCGCCAAACCCGTAACATAGTCCACTTCCTCCAAGGATACACCATCGCCGATTCCCCTGTCTCGGGTTTCCTGGGCCAGCGAAAGCAGCATGGTCTCCGCGAAACAGGCGAGCTGGATGCCGTTGGAAAATCCTTGGATATTGCCCAAGCCGAAGCGGATCTTGGGATCGGGCAGGGCCACCAGACCGCCGTCGATTACCGTGATGTCCTGCCGAGCTCGTAGTTCCTCGGAGGCGTCCGCGGGCCGGGCGGCGTCGCAGATGATGACACCCGGTTTGAGGGGCGCGTCGTCCAGGATCGCCCGGCGGGAGGAGGTGGCGGAAAGGATGATGTCACAGCTTCGCAGCTCTCCGAGATCGGTGGTCAACTCCACCGGACAGGAGTGTAGCGTTTCCAGTGCGAGATGAATGTTCTTCAGGTGACGGATTCCCGATTGCGGATTCCCGACCAGGACCATGGATGCGGGTTGGGCGCGGGCGAGAAGCTTGGCGCACAGAGATCCCACCGAACCATTGGCGCCGACCACGCCCACGCGCGCGTTGCGCAGGGAGAGCCCTCTGCGCTGGGCCACCCTTTGAATAGCGGCAAAGGCCATGGCCGCGGTAAGCGAGTTGCCCGTGGTGATCACCGGGCCTCGGCCGACCACATCGGCGCCCCGTTTGCTGAATACCGTTGTAAAGGCGCCCAGGCCAACCACGCGGGCGCCCAATTCATGGGCAAGATCCACGGCGCGCCGGATTTCCGAGCCAACCCAGGATCGTCCCCGGCGGTACATTTCTTCCGGCAGCATGCCAAGCGCGATGAGCCAGCCCTTGGTCGATTCACCCGTTCGGGAGTAGAGCCGCGGGGCCTCGAAGACCACGCCGGGAGGAATATCGGCGATGAAGGAACAGTAGCGGTCCAGCTCTTCCGGTTTCAGGTTGGCCAGGGAGGGGTCGCAAATCTTGACATCCGCGGGACTGGTGTAATGGATGAGGAAGGCGTAGGACGGACCCTCCACGGGCGCCGTGTGGGTAGGGGGCAAGTAGATGGGCTCTCCGCCACGTACGGTCGGTTGCTCCGGGGGGTCCTCATGAAGTTTCCCCATGGCGCGGACCAAGGTATGAGTGGAGCCCCGCTCCACGAGGGAAAACACCTTGTCCAAACCTTCAAGCGCCATTTCCAACTGCTCGTCCTCAATGATCAGAGGCGGCGCGATGCGGAGGATATTGGCGTCGCCTAACACGGGCAGCACCAGCACCGACTCCATTTCCGCGATGGTAGCCGCAATGGCGTAGGCATAAAGGCCCTGGTGGTAGAGGTAGGAGTGGACCAGGCCTGCCGTATCCCTCGAAATGGGGCGCAACTGAAGGGCGGCCATGAGCCCGCGTCCACGCGCTTCGGCGATGGTATTGGGATAACGGGCCGCCAACAGTTTCAGACCGGCGATTAATTTTTCACCCATGGTGGCGGCTCTTTCGCACAAACCACCCTCTATGATTTCTTCGATGACCGCCAAACCCACGCGGCAGGTCAGGTTGTTGTTGGCGAAGGTGGAGGAGTGGCACAGGGCAAATCTGGGGTCCCAAACTTCCTCGCTGGCCAGGCAGGCGCCCAGCGGGAAAAGACCGCCGCCCAGCGATTTCGAAAGCAACATGATATCGGGGCTGACATCCTCATGATTACAACAGAACAATCGACCCGTCCGACCCAATCCTGTTTGAATTTCATCCAAAACCAGGGGAACATCGTGGCGTGTACAGATCTCGCGGACTCGTTTCAGATATCCATGCGGGGGAATGATCACGCCGCGCTCGCCCTGGATCGGCTCCAAAAAGAAGGCCGCGATCTGGTCCGCGTGCTTGGCGAGGTAGGCGTCCAGCGCATCGGCGTCGCCAAAGGGCACATGGGCGAAGGCGGGCGCGCTCGGACCGAAGAACTGCTTGTGGACGTGTCTGCCGGAAACCGCCATGGCTCCCATGGTTTTGCCGTGGTAGGAACCTTCGCAGGAGAGGATGGTCGGTCTGCCCGTGCTCGAGCGCACCAGTTTGATCGCGGCTTCTACGGTTTCCGCGCCGGACGTGGTAAACACGCAACGGGCGATCCCTTCTGGCGCGATTTCGACCAGCTTGTCCGCGAGCGCCATTGCATTGGGCGCCCGGTAGGGTTGCACCATGGCGGGCGCATGGGCGTCCAGCTCTTTTTTGAGCGCTTCCGCGACCCTGGGCGAGTTATGGCCTAGAGAAACGGCGCCATATTGGCCGTAACAATCGAGAAAGCGGCGTCCCTCACTGTCATACAACCACAAACCCTCGCCTTTAACCCATTTGCGGTTCATGTTGCATAAACTGAGTAACCGTTGAAGCTCAGGGTTTAACGGACTATTCGTTTGCATAGATTCAGCCCCTTGATACTCGGATTTCTCAGATGATGAATGGAAATAAAGATTCAATACCGAAAATTTTACACTAGCTTGGATCTAGACGTTCGAATTTCACCCACGATGATGTAGAGCCTGGTGGATTTTTACTAATCTACCATCAATTGTGATTTTTGGGTTAGGCAAAATCTAAAGACGATCCATGATCGACATGGCCCCGATTCCTACCTTGATCCCCGCCCAGCGCACCGGCTCCGCAGGCAACAAGGGCGCTTTCGAGCGGAACCAGGGCAGGTCTCGCGGGGGGTTGCCGTGTTCGTGCATATGGGCGATCCATTTGCCGGCTGAGATGCTGAGCGCCACGCCATGGCCGCACCAGGCGCCCATGTGGATGACCGCGGGGTAATCGGGTAGCCTTTGAATCACGGGAAGGGTGTCCAAAACATAACCGATCACCCCGGTCCAGCCGAAATCCGCCTCAATGCCCGCGCTCGCGGGAAAGGTGCGCGCCATTTCCGCGACCAGCCGGTCCAGGTCGCCGCCCGCGCCAGGATGAGCCCCGGTTTTGCCCCCCCAGCGGTAACGGGGCGAACCGCCCCCAAAAACAATGCGGTTGTCATCGGTGAGGCGAAAGTAGTTGAAGAGCCTGCGAGAATCGATGATGCATTCCCTGCCGCCCCAGCCGATGGTCTCGAAGGCCCGCCCGGAAAGGGGCTTGGTCACCAGGGCGCGGAGATGCAGGGGAAGCACTCTGCCCACGAGAATTCCGGTCCCCACGGTATAGCCCGAGGTGGTGAGCACCACGTCGTCGGCCTTGATTTGATGACCGCCCTCCAGGTAAAGGGTCGCGGGTTGTTTTTGGTCGATATGGGAGACCCGGGCTTTTTCGAAAATCTGGCCGCCCATGTCTCGGATGCGTCTGGCCAGCGCATGCATTAGCTTGCCGGGATGGAGCATGCCGGCAACCGGCAGGTACAAGGCGGCTACCTTCTTTTCCCCGCTTCCCTGGTCGGGCGTGAGTCCCAGCCGTAGGCGTTGTTGCAGGGCGGCCTGATCGAGGCGTTCGGCACCGACGGCAACCTCAACGGCATGCACGAAGAGGATCACTACGACGGCTGGATAGACAAATCCGGCTGGGGGTTACGGAACGCCCGTGTTGAACATTACAAAGGGCTGGTATTTGCCTGTTTTGATGATGATGCGCCGGGGCTGGAAGATTTTCTCGGCGATTATCGTTGGTACCTGGATATTATTCTCGATCAGACCGAAGAGGGTACCGAGTTCGTCGGCGGCACCGTCAAAAACATGTTTGCAGCCAACTGGAAATTTGGCGCGGAAAACTTCACTGGTGACTCCCTGCACGCCAGCTGGACCCACGATTCCGGTTCCCGAGCGATGACCTTCGGTCAGCCGGTGCCCGATTTTATGCCGGTTGATCCCCAGTCCTTTCACGCCAATGCCAATGGCCACGGCTGGGAAGGTGGGCTGGATGGAATAGGGACGCTCGGTCTGGTGGGCCAGGCCAACCCCGAGGCGATGAAATATTACGAAACCAAACGGGACGAAATGGCCCGGCGCCTGGGTGACCTGCGCGCGCGTAAAATATGGGGGTCGGTGATTTCTGCCACAGTATTTCCCAATTTTTCTTATCTGCCGGGCATCGGCACCATGCGGGTC
>JBGTRP010000710.1:0-4176 GCA_041940685.1 Acanthopleuribacteraceae bacterium | reverse complement strand
CTCGAACACCAGTTTTTCTCTGGCCGGCGAGGCCAATCCTCTTACATCAACGATTGGCAGAACTCTCGTTTCTGCCATGGCAACCTCTGCCGAGGGACGCCCCGATACGTTGAGAAAACGGGTGCGCAGCGTGTCATGGCGAGCCCGGACGCCATTGAATGCCGCCTCCATGGCCAGGAGATCCAGGCGACCATCGAGAGCCACGGCCGCGGCGATGTTATAGGCGGCGCCCGCGCCTTCCAATTGATCGAGGAACCACAAGCGCCGCTGTGCGAAGGAGAGAGGCGCCGGGCCGTCTACTTCCCGGCGCTGGATCGCGGGCGGGATTTCCGCCGGCATTTCGGGCTCGCCCGCCTCCGGCGCCGCGAGTCTTTGCGCCAGCGCCGCGGGCGTGGGCGCCTCGAATACGGCTCGCAGCGGCAACTCCCGCCCAAAGCTGTCCCGCACACGGGAAACCAGGCGAATCGCCAGCAGAGAGTGGCCGCCCAATTCGAAGAAATGATCGTGAATGCCGGTGTGCTCCCGCTCAAGCAGGTCGGCCCAAATTTCGCAAAGTAACTCTTCGGCGGGTGAACGCGGCGCCACGAAGCTGCCGAGCCCTCGCTTCATGGAGGGGGCGGGCAATTTTTGGCGGTCGACCTTCCTGGAACTGGTGACGGGTAATTTGGGCAACATCACGAAGACGCCTGGCACCATGAACACGGGCAGACGTTCGGCCAGATAGGTTCGTAGCGATTCCGCGTCGACAGAAAATTCCTCGCGCGCGGACGCTTCTTTTAGGGAAAGATAAGCCACCAATTGCTGGTCGCCGCGGGCGTCTCCCCGCATGATCACCGCGGCCTGGGACACCGCCGGATGCCCCATCAACAGCGCTTCGATCTCTCCGAGCTCCACCCGGTTCCCCCGCAGTTTCACCTGAAAATCGCGGCGGCCCCCATACTCCAGATCGCCGTTGGGCAGATAGCGGACCCAGTCGCCCGTGCGGTACACGCGCCCGCCCAACTGGGCCCCGTAGGGTTGGGGCAGGAACGTACGCGCGGTGAGGCGCGCCCGGTTGAGGTAACCCGAGGCGAGGCCGGGACCGGCCACGAACAACTCTCCGAACACGCCGATAGGCGCCGGGGAAAGGCGATTGTCGAGAACGTAAAAGCGGGCGTTGTCGATGGGACGGCCAATGCGCGCATCGTAACGGTCGGTCTCCTCGGAAGATACGCTGGCATGGGCGGTGGTTACACAGGTTTCGGTGGGACCGTAAAGATTGGCGATTTCCAAAGCGGCCCCGAGGCAGCGGCGAGCCTGCCGGCAATCGTCGATCAAGAGGCGTTCCCCGCTGATGAGCAGACCGCGCAAACTTGGAATGGGCGGATCATCCGGCCCCATTTCACCGCACAAGCTGCGCACCATGGTGGGCACGATACTCAAAATCCGGGTGACGCGATATGCGCGCAACGTGAACAAGATTCGGTCCGGCTGCCGGTTTTGAAGGTCATCCAACATCACGGCGGTGGCTCCCGAAACCAGCGAGCCGAAGAGATCCTTGACCGAGGCATCGTAGGCGAGTCCGGCCAATTGCAGCACCATGTCGCCCGGTCCCAGCGCATACTGGCGGACGAGGAAATGGAGATAGTTGACCGCGCCGCGATGGTTGGCGAGGATGCCCTTGGGCTGGCCGGTCGAACCAGATGTATAGGCGACGTAGGGCGTCTGAAGCGGATGGAAGCAAGGCCGTGGCGGCCGTTCCTTCTTGGATTTATTCCCTTCTCGTTCCCGGTCCATGGCGTAATGGGGGATTCGGTCCTCGGGATGGCGCCCGCTCAATTGGCTGGTAGTGAGAACCAAAGCCGCGTCCGTATCCTTGAGCATAAAGGCGCGGCGGTTGGGCGGAAGGTCGGGGTCCAGAGCCAGGTAGGCGCCGCCCGCCTCGAGCACGGCCAACGCCGCGACCACCAAATCGGGCGAGCGGGGCAGGCAGATGGCGGCCACCCGCTGACCCGCGCCCAAATGGCGGAGCGAGCGGGCCAGGGCCGTGGCGCGGCGTGTCAATTCCGCGCGTGTGAGAACACGGTCCAACCGATTGCCGCCCAAACCAGAAAAGATCAGCGCGGTCGATTCCGGCATCGAGGCCGCGCGGTCGCGCACCCATTCATGCAGTGAAAGATCCTTTTCAAAAGGCCTTTCCGTACGGTTCCAAACCAACAGCAGGGTTTCACGCTCTTGGTCGCTCATCAGCGGCGGGTCTGCCAGGGAGACTTCGGGTTCCCGGATCACCGCGTTCAAGAGGTTCAGATAATGGCCGGCCATGCGAGCGGGCGTCTCCGGATGAAAAAGGTCGCGGTTGTAACGCAGCGTACACGCGATCCCGGTTTCATGCTCCACCGCGGTGAGCGCGAGGTCGAGCTTAGCCTGGAGGTTTTCATCTTCCAGGAAGGAGACCCGCAGTCCCGGAAAGCGGGGAGGGCTCATGGGCATGTTCTGCAAAAGGAACATTACCTGGAAGAGTGGACCGTGGTCGAGGTCGCGCTCCGGTTGCAGTTCTTCCACCAACTTTTCGAAGGGCATGTCCTGATGGGCGTAAGCGCCCAACGCGGTGCGCCTGACCTGCTCCAACAAGGTAAGGAAGTTCGGAGCGCCGGTGGTTTTGTCCGGCTCGCAGCGGTTGAGTCGGGTCCGCAACACCAGGGTATTGAGGAAAAAGCCGATCAGCGGTTCGATTTCGGAGCGGTTCCTGTTGGCGATGGGCGTTCCAACCAAGATGTCGTCCTGGCCGCTGTATCGCGCCAACAACAACTTGAAAGCCGCCGCCAGGGTCATGTACAGACTGGCCCCGGCTTCCCGGCTCAAGCGTCGCAGTTCCCGGCTTGGCTGCTCGCCGATTTCGAAATGAAACACACCGGCGGCGGACCCGCCGCCAGAGGAGGACCGGGCCGCGCGGGGAATATCCAGCGGGAGCTCCAACCGGGGAGGCGCGCCCACCAACTGCTCTTTCCAATATCCCAACAGCGCATCCAGCCCGCCTTGGTCGAACCAGTCCCGTTGCCATTGGGCGAAATCCGCGTATTGGATCGCAAGGGGGGGCGGTTGCCAAAGGCGGCCGGCGATCCGCGCCTGGTAGCCGGCGCTGACCTCGCGGATGAAAATGCCCATGGACCAACCATCGGAAATGATGTGGTGCATGTTGAACGAGAGCAAATGCGCGTTTCCGCCGATCCGGAAGAGGCGCAACCGCATTAGTGGTCCCCTGGTCAAATCGAAGACCGTACCGGCCTCTCTTTGCAGCCAACGTTTTGCAAGGGAGCGGCGGTCCTGGGCGGGGACCGCGCCCAGATCCACCAGCGGTAATCGCGGCGCCCGCGGCGCTCCGGCGGCCTGGACGCCTTGTCCGTTGACCTCGTGGAAGGTGGTTCGCAGCGTTTCGTGGCGCGTCACGACCATGGAGATCGCCGCCTCGAATGCGGTCACATCACAGGGACCTTCAAATTTCAGGGCCGCGGGGATGTTGTAGGCGGTCTCGTCGTTGCCCAACCGGTTCAAGAACCAGAGGCGCTGCTGGGAAAAGGAGAGCGGGTACCGGTCTTGGCGGGCGGCTTTTTCAAGGGGAGGCGCTGCCGAGAGCCGGTCCCGTCCTTGCTCGGTGAACCATTGCGCTAGCGCGGCCACCGTGGGCGTTTCGAACAGCACCCGCAGGGGTAGGGTGCGCCCCAGGGTCTTCCGCAACCGGGAAACGATGCGGGTGGCCAGCAGTGAGTGTCCGCCAAGCTCGAAAAAGTTATCGTGAATCCCCACGGACGGACGCTCCAGAATCTCGGCCCAAGCCCGGGCGATCAGTTCTTCCAGGGGCGAACGCGGCATGGCCGTCCCGGCCGCCTCGAATTTCAACTCCGGTTTGGGCAGCGCGCGCCGGTCGGTCTTGCCATTGGGAGTTTGAGGGAAACGGTCGACAAAAACGAATAGCGTGGGAATCATGTATTCCGGCAGAACATCTTGCAAATAGGCGCGCAGATGAACGACGTCGGCCTCACCCTCCAGATAGGCAACCAACACTTTCTCACCCGGACGATCCTCCCGCAACAGCACCACCGCCTGATGCACCGCCGGATCGCGCTCCAGCGCCAATTCGATCTCACCCAATTCGATGCGGAAACCGCGTAACTTGATTTGGTGGTCGATACGGCCCGC
>JBGTRP010000709.1:0-4178 GCA_041940685.1 Acanthopleuribacteraceae bacterium | reverse complement strand
ATGGGCGCAAACTCCAGCTCCAAAAGCTAGAAACCTCGGGAGATCGAAAAAAATCGGATACTCGAGCGACCCTCAACCGAACCTTGGCTCCTATCAAAGGCTAGGGCCCAGCTCCGGCGAGCCTCCTGGCGGAGGCCATTCATGGTAACGCCATATAGGCTCTTCATCCTATAATCAAACTAGCAATAAGAATATCCGATTAAAATTCTCTCAGAATTCCTTTGTTGTTGCCTGGGGACTCGGTTCATAATTTGCTAAAGATTGACCTTTTCATTGAGTTTTTTCCACATTTAAGGATAGAAATGCAATAAGGAATGGTTTCACTTGGCCTAGGTTTCAGCGGTGTTGAAATCGGTTTTCGAATTTTGTGCTCTGTTTGAAAAAAGAGAGGTTTGCGATGGCTACCCAGAAAAAGAGCGTGAGGGGCGCCGAGGAGAATGGTGTCCAGCGCCGAATGACCGCTCCAATAGAGAAAATGGGATCCGTTTACTTATGTGGTCCCATCACCGGCGCTCAGGGCGGGCAGGAAGTATACTGGAGAGACCAAGCCATTGAAAAGCTTCAACCGGAGCTTATCGGTATTGACCCGACCCGGGACATCACCGATGTCCAGGTGAAATCTCAATTGGAAAACAGCCATGAGCGGTTGCTCATGCGCCGGACTCACGGCAGCGGAGTGGTCGCCCGGAACCGCTTTGATTTGTATCGTTGCGACCTGGTTCTCGCCTGCTTTCTCAACGCCAATCGCGTGTCGATCGGCTCCGTGGGCGAAATTTTCTGGGCGGATATCCTCAGAAAACCGGTGATGCTCGTGCGGGAAACCGAAGGCAATATTCACGATCACGATATGTTGAATGAGATCGCTGCCTGGATTTTCGACGACCTAGACGAGGCCATTCTCAAGGCAAAATTGCTTTTCCGGACAAGCCACCAATGATCTATTCCAACCCCTTGGCCGTGACAAGCCAATTCTACTTCTGCGGTCTCCCGCTCAGGCTCGATAGCTATCGCGGCTGCGCCTTCCAATGCAATTTCTGTTTTGCCCGCTACCGGGGCGGCAACACTCCGGAGGCCCGAATCCTTCCTGCAGACTCAGGCGTTTTGGCGCGTCGGCTCCACCGCGCGTTGACGGAGCCTAGGCGGGTTCCGTCATTCGTGGAACAGTTTTTGATTCGGCGCACGCCCATCCACTTCGGGGGCATGAGCGATCCCTTTCAACCCGCCGAATTAAAATACGAGGTAACCAAGCGGTACCTGGAGGCGCTCATACCCTACCATTATCCCGTGGTGATCAGCACCCGCGGCGTTTTGGTCTGTGAAGAACCCTATCTCAGCATCTTGAAAGCGATTGGTCCGGTCATCGTGCAGTTCTCCCTGGTTACCACCGACGAGCCGACTGCCAAAAAGTTTGAGCCGCATTCGTCTACCCCCTCCCAGATTCTCAAAGCCATGGAACGGCTGAGTTCGGAAGGCCTAATCACCACATGCCGATGGCAACCATATATTCCAAGGGTCAGTGAAGCGCCCGGTCCCTTCATGAAACGCCTGGCCGGAGCCGGCGCTCGACATGTAGCGCTGGAACATCTCAAGCTTCCTTTCGAACGGAAGCACGTCCTCTGGGCGAAGCTGAAAGCCGCCGCCGGAAATGATCTCCTTGCCTATTATCGGGCTCTGGGCGCCAAGCCGGATGGGCGCGAATGGGTGTTGCCGCCGGAAATAAAAGTTCAGACGCACCTTGCCGCACGCGAGGAGGCCCATTCCCAGGGGCTCTCCTACGGTGCGGCCGACAACGATTTACAATACCTTTCGGATACCGACTGCTGTTGTAGTGGGGTCGACCAGTTTGAGGGATTCGAAGGCTGGTTTCGGCATCAGATCGGCTATGCGGTTCGAAAATGTAAAGGCGGGGACATTACCTATGCATCGATTGCGGACGAATGGACCCCAACAGGGAGCATAGATCGCTGGTTGAACTCCAAATCGCGCATTGGCGCCTGGAATGAAGGCGGCGGCGGCGTTCGTAGCCATATTCAATACCGATGGAACAACCCAAATCAACCTCTGAGCCCAAAACAATACTATGGCGTTCAGGTTACGGACCGCTTCTCCCAAGACGGATTCCGAATGTATCGTTTCCGCGAGCCGACACATCTCTGAAGGACGGGCACCATGGAAAAATCGACGCCACTGGCGTCTCCCAGGATTTGGGCTGTTTCCCCGGGCGTGAAGTCCCGGCATTGGGACGATTTCCGAGAGGGCGGATTTATCAGCGTGCCCCTTATCGACCCGGGCGATCTGAAGAGTTTTTCGGAGGTAAAGGAACTCGAAGAAGCCATTATCCGGAAATACAGCAAAGAATGGGGGCCTGAAAAACGGCCCACTAACATTGCGAGCTATTCGTGGAAGTTCGCGAACTCGGTCGGTATCAATGACATCATTGTCGCGAAGTCCGGGCGTACCAAAATTCTTGGGACCGGAATCATTCGATCGGATTATCGCTACCAGCCCAAGACGGATTTTCCCCATAAGCGAGGCGTAACTTGGAATGTCATTGAGCCCCGCGACCTGCCGAAAAATCTAAGCTTCCCCGACCCGGCCTTCATAGACATTTCCGATTATAAGCAGCTCGTGGAGTTCATTCGAAAGTACATGGAAGGAGCAAGTGAAAAAGCCGAGGAAGGTCCAATTAAAAAGCCTCTCCCCGCGGAAGCCAACCGCGCGGTCACATTTTCCGATACGACCGCCGGCGAGGACCTGCTGGGAACGGATAAAGAAGTGAAACCCTTTGCCGCCTTAATGGCCGCGCAACCACTGGAACCGCCGCTCTCGATTGGATTGTTCGGAGACTGGGGAACCGGCAAGAGCTTTTTTATGGGACGGCTGCGCGCCCGCATTGAACAGATCGCGCATCAGGCCTCGAAGATCCACGATCCGGACAAGCGCGCGTTTCACAATCGCATCATTCAAATTGAGTTCAACGCTTGGCATTATGTGGAATCGAACCTGTGGGCCAGCATTGTCGAACATATCTTCCGCAACTTGAGACTGGAGCGGGAAAGCCCTGTTGACACCAAGAAACGGCAGACGGAACTGCTGAAAAAACTTGGGAGCGGCTTGACAGCCCGAGTCGCAAAACAGGCGGATCTGGAAAGGCTGCTGGCCGAGCGTAAATCCATCGAAACAAAGTTGCAAGTGAAACGGGAGCAACAGGAATTGGCGATCGGAAAACTGAGCGTCACCTCCGCGCGGGACGTGTGGGATTTCATCAGCGTCGACACGGAGACCAAGAACGCCGTAAATACGGGGCTTAAAGAATTGGGCGTTGATCGGGTGGTGGAAACGAGCCGGCAGCTAGGCGAAACTTTGGCGGACTGCCTATCGCTTCGCTCCCGCACGGGACTCATCGTGAATTCGGTGTTCAAAGGCCCGAACAAATGGCTTCGAATTGGCCTACTCTTGTTCCTTTTGGCGGGTGTCCCATTTCTGCTCCCCTGGATTCAAGAAATATCCGGCTGGGAATTCCTTCAGGGAAGCATGAAACAAGCCGCGGCATGGCTGACCACGCTTGGCGGGTGGGCGTCATGGATTCACCTGCGTGCGGGAAAAATCCTATCCAAGATCGAAACCGCCAATCAATTTATTTCAAAGGAATTAGCTAAAGAAGAAAAAAGCATCAACGACCAGGTGAAAGAGCTTGAAAATGATTATGAACAAAGCCAGAAGGTGTACAAGGCTGAGGCGGATAAACTTGTCAAGCAAGATGAGGAAATTAAAAAATTAAGAGACGAGATTAAGAACCTTTCGGCTGGGCGCCAACTCTCAAAATTCATTGCCGACCGTGCGGCGAGCGGAGATTACCGTGAGCATCTCAGCCTGCTGGCAATGATTCGTGAGGATTTCGAAAAACTCGACCAGCTAATAAGGGCGGTGAAGGAAGAGGATGCAAACCCAAACAACGGTGACCAAAAACTCAGCGAGGCTTATCGAATCGACCGCATCATTTTATACATCGACGATTTAGACAGGTGCCCGCCCAAGCGGGTCGTCGAGGTGCTTCAGGCCGTGCATTTATTGTTGGCTTTTCAATCAGTGCCATGGTTTGTCATTTTATGCCCGTGTCTAGGAAATCCCTGGAAAATTTTTAGTAACAAGAAGCTTTGTGTAGAGTTTATTAGCAA
>JBGTRP010000708.1:0-4194 GCA_041940685.1 Acanthopleuribacteraceae bacterium | reverse complement strand
GCGGGGGCGGTCGACCAGGGGCGCCACCCTGCGTTCGGCGAACGCCCGCACCGCCTCGTCCCCGCCGCCTTCGGCGAGGAAGCGCAGCGCGGCGACGGCGAGGTCGTCGTAGGCGTGCCCGAAGCGGGACCGGCCCGCCTCGGTGAGCAGGAAGAGGCAGATTTGGAAAACATGCGTGCCCGTGGTGATATGGAGCAGGTACTCCTCATGATCCGGATCGAAAGGATAGTCACGCGCGAATTGGTGCAGGCCGGAGAACACTTTTTCAAATGACCAGGGGTCTCCGAATGACATTTCATGGGTGCGCACCTCGGTTTCGGGGGAGACCTGGCTCAAGTCGTCGAGGAAACCCCGGCCCTTTCCCGCGAAATAGCGATCCACCAACAACTCGAGACGATCGACCACCAGGTCCTGGTGCTGCAGGATGGAGAGCGTGGGCCGCCAGCGCTCCCAGCGCTTGGGCCCTTTCACCGCGTCCAGCACGGTTCCAAACTGGGAAAACACGACCAGCTTTTTCAATGTCCGCCTCGTTGAATCAACTCAATCAAATTATATATTTTCATAGAAAATTTTCTAGTTATTTTTCGATAATTGAAATTGGCTCCTATTGCCTCGACATGGCAATAGTTTGAATAAGTTATTTAAAATAAATTATTTACGGAAATTTTTTTAAAAATCTCCAGGCTGGCATATGCCTTGCTCTACCCACTCCAAGAGGTCGGCGCCCATTCCAGCGAGTGGGTCCTGGCCCAACAAACCGTCTCGGGTCCGACATGCCACCGGGTCGTTCCGGCCTATCTGATAGGATGACCGGGTGGCATGCCTAAAAATTTTGCGAGCAAAGGGAAGGGAACCATGAAAACCAACTCGGAAAAAAAGCTCAAGCCGTCCTACGAGGTCATGGGCGACAGGAAGGCGCTGATCAAGGCTTGGGTCAAGGGCGTTCCCTTCGATGAGAAGGCCCGCGAACAGGTGTTCAACACGGCGCAAATGCCCTTTATCTACAAGTGGGTCGCGGTGATGCCGGATGTGCATTGCGGCAAAGGCTCGACCATCGGTTCGGTGATTCCCACCCTGAAGGCGATCATCCCGGCGGCTGTGGGCGTGGATTTGGGTTGCGGCATGATGGCCGCGCGCACAAGCCTGACGGCCTCCGATTTGCCGGATAACCTCAAGGGCGTTCGCGACGCCATCGAGCGCGCGGTGCCCCACGGACGCACCTCGGGTCGATCGGGCAGGGACCGGGGCTCCTGGGAGAATCCGCCCCGCTCGGTGGAGACCGCATGGGCTCAATTGTCGAATGGATTCGCGCGTATCGTGGAAAAGCATCCGGCAATCGCCAAGAGCAACCACCGCGTCCATCTGGGGACGCTGGGCACCGGCAACCACTTCATCGAGGTGTGTTTGGATGAGGCGGACCGCGTCTGGTTCATGCTCCACAGCGGCTCGCGCGGGGTGGGCAACCGCATTGGAACGCACTTCATCGAGCTGGCCAAGCGCGATATGCGCTCCTGGTTCATGAACCTGCCGGACCGAGACCTGGCCTACTTTCCCGAGGGTGCCGAGCACTTCGATGACTACGTGGAAGCCGTGGAATGGGCGCAGGGTTTCGCGCGCGTCAACCGCGATATCATGATGGCCAACCTCGTGGCCGCGCTTGCCGCGAGCGGTGAGTTGCCGGCCTTCTCCATGGATGCGGTCGCCGTGAATTGCCACCACAACTACATCGCCAGGGAGCGTCACTTTGGCGAGGAGGTGTGGGTGACCCGCAAGGGCGCGGTCCGCGCGCGGAAAGGCGAGCTCGGCATTATCCCCGGAAGCATGGGCGCCCGCTCCTTCATCGTGAGGGGGAAAGGGAACCCGGAGAGCTTTCATTCCTGCAGCCACGGCGCGGGTCGGGTAATGTCGCGCACCGAGGCCAAACGCCGCTTCTCGGTGGACGACCACATTCGGGCGACCGAGGGCGTGGAATGCAGAAAGGACAAGGCGGTTATTGACGAAATTCCCATGGCCTACAAGTCGATCGACGCGGTTATGGAGGCACAGAAGGATCTGGTGGAAATCGTCCATCGTTTGCGTCAGGTCGTTTGTGTCAAAGGCTGAACCGGGGGGCGGGCGTTGGTTCCCGTCCCCCGGGGCTGGAGAGTTTCATGATTGAATTAGATGGCGGCATGGGCGAGGGCGGCGGGCAAATCCTGCGCAGCGCCCTGGCCCTGTCCATGGTCACCGGCCAGCCCTTCCAAATCAAGAGAATCCGCTCCAACCGCGCCAAATCAGGGCTCATGCGCCAGCATCTGATGTCGGTTCGGGCCGCCGCCGAGGTGAGCGGCGCGCGCGTGGAGGGCGATTTTCTCGGGTCGGAGCGCCTCGGCTTCCGGCCCGGTACGGTCCGTGGTGGGGAATTTTCCTTTGCCGTGGGCACCGCCGGCTCCACCATGCTGGTGTTGCAATCCATTCTGCCGGCCCTGATCCAGGCGCCCCGACCGAGTCGAGTGACCATCAGCGGCGGCACCCACAACAATTGCGCTCCATCCTTCGAGTTTATCGAGCGGGCTTTTCTTCCTCTGCTACGACAAATGGGCGCCGAGGTGCGCATGACCTTAGAGCAACCGGGTTTTTACCCCGCGGGAGGCGGTGAGGTGAAGGTGGAAGTCGAACCGACCCCCCGCCTACGGGGTTTCGAGTTGGTAGAGAAAGGCGAACTGATTGGAAAACGGGCCATCGCTTGGATTTCTCAACTGCCTTTCCATATCGCCGAGCGCGAATTGGCGCTGGCCGGCCGCGAGCTGGATTTGGAGCCGGGCGCCTGTCAAGCCAGGCAAGCCAAACCCGCGTTTGGACCCGGGAATGTGCTGCTGTTGGAAATGCGCTACGCCAGGGTGACCGAGGTGATGACGGCCATTGGCAAACCCGGCCTTCGCGCCGAGGATTTGACCAACGAACTTTGCCAGCGGGCGCATCGCTACATGGCGGGTTCGGCGCCCGTGGGCGAGTATCTCGCGGATCAATTGCTGTTGCCCTTGGCGCTGGCCGGGGGCGGCGCCTTTTTGACGGGTGCGCCCTCTCCCCATACCGCGACCAACGGCGCTGTCATCGAAAAATTTATCGATATTTCCGTTGCCTACCAAGAACGCGCGAAGGGTGAGGTGCTGGTGCGTTTGTCCTGAGGGTGAGTGATCTCGCTTGCCGCCAAATTTCAGTGATTTCTTTATCTTGCAAGGTGGCTGCCGTGGGCCTCTCTCCTTTTTTTCCACGGGCGAGCCTCCAAAAAGGGACGAACCACATCCGCGGAGACCTCAGGCACTCGTGTTCTGGATCATGTCCCGTCGGATTTTGGGGCCGAAAACGCTTTCTTCCTTAAAAATTACGGGGTTTTATACTACAATTTGGGACTCGTTAGGAGCGAGCGAACAATGCTTTGTCAAAAATTGAAACTCTTGCTCCCCAACGTTTCTCCCGGTTTGCTTTTAGATTTAAAAACCTGAAAAATTCAAAAATTGAAAACTTCTTGGCAAGCACGAGTTTTCTTTTCCAAGCACTGGCCCACTTGATGTGAATACCCCTTGCTGGAACGATCCTCACCATCGGTTTTGGCGCGGATTTCCACCGGTGAGAGTCTCCCGCGGGGCTGGGCTCGAAAGCTCTGGTCAGCCTGAACGAATGCCGGCGTCTTCGGCAGCCACTCCCGGCGTGATGACACCAATATGAATTTCGAGATGGGAACTAGGATCGCGCCATACTCTGAGGGCGGATCCGATAAAAGGGAGCATTTCCGCGGTATTCACCAGTGGTCTGAGCCGCGCGCCCTTGACGAGGCTGATCAGGTTGTCCTCATTCATGGTGAGCGGCGGCTGACCCGCGCTGCGCTCAACGCGAGCGCCAATTTCCTGGCCCACGAACTGGCTGCCGGTGGGGTGGGGAGGGGAAGCCTGGTCGCGATTTTTATGGATCGTGGTCCCGAGATGCTGGTCGCCATGCTGGCCGTGCTGAAAGTGGGCGCGGCCTATGTACCCATCGATCCCAGTTATCCATCGCAGCGGGTTGCATTCATGCTGGCGGATGCCGGGGTGCGGGTGGCGATCCAGTCGCCGGCCCAGCGATCGGGCAACCGCGTCCTGTTCCTGTCGCTGGACGACCGCACGGGATCGACCCAGGTGACCTACTTCGCCTCCAGCCTCGAGGACTGCGCGTGGA
>JBGTRP010000707.1:0-4201 GCA_041940685.1 Acanthopleuribacteraceae bacterium | reverse complement strand
GCGCGGGACCGTATCAACCGGTCAAACGCGCCCGAGCTTGTAAGAGGCGAACACAGCACCGCGCCTGTTCTGTCGTTCTCTCAGCAGCGCCTCTGGTTCATTGACAGGCTCGAACCGGGAAACGCGGCCTACAACCTGCCCAACGCAATTCGCATTCGCGGTCCATTTCACGTAAAGGCGTTTGAAGGCGGGTTGAATGCGGTGATCCAAAGGCATGAAACCCTTCGCACCCTTTTCCCCAATCGAGATGGAATTCCCCGGCCACAAGTCCTAGCGGAAAGGCGCTTTCACTTACCGCTGGCGGATTTAAGCACTCTGCCAAGGGACCGAAGAGAAACGCGCGCCATGGAGCTCGCGCGCAAAGATGCACTGGCCCCTTTCGATCTCGGGCGAGGCCCGCTTTTACGGGCGGCAATCATCCGCCTGGAAGACGATGCCCACCTCCTTCTTGTGAACATGCACCATATCGTCGGAGACGATTGGTCCACCGGAGTTTTTATTCGGGAAATGACGGTGTTCTATCAGGCATATGTGGATGGTCAGAAAGCGGATCCGGAACCGCTTCCGGTTCAATACGCGGACTTCGCGGCATGGCAGAGGCAGCGCCTCCAGGGAGAGGAAACCCTGCGGCAATTGGATTTCTGGAAACAGCGGCTCGCCAACCCAAGCGTGCTGGAGCTTCCTACCGACCGGTCGAGGCCTCCCATCCAATCGCATCGGGGCGCGGTTTTTCATTTCTCCATTCCCGCCAGCCTGGGCGACGTATTGCGGCGGCGTGGGCGGGAACGGGGAGAAACGGTTTTCATGTCCCTGCTAGCGGTTTTCAAACTATTGCTACACCGATACTCGGGGCAAAACGACCTCCTCGTGGGGACGCCCATCGCCAACCGCCAGCACAAAAATCTGGAGCCGCTGATCGGTTTTTTCGTGAACACGCTGGTGATGCGCACCTCCTGTACGCCCAAGGCCAGCTTTCAGGCCCTGCTCGACAGCGTGAAAGCGGCGCTTTTTGAAGCCTACAGCCATCAGGACCTGCCCTTCGAAAAGTTGGTCGAGGAGTTGCGGGTTGAACGCGATCTCAGCCGCAATCCGCTTTTCCAGGTAATGTTTGTGTATCGTTCCATTCCCGCGCCCCCGGATTCCGAGGGCCCTACCCAATTCGAGCCATTGCCAATCGATTCCGGCACGGCTCATTTCGATCTGCTGCTCGAAGTCGAGGAAATCGAGAGCCCGGGCGCGCCTCCCAGTTGCCAATTGGAATACGCCACCGACCTCTTTGATGAAACCACCATCGCCCGCATGGCCGGCCACTTCCTGCGCCTGCTCCAACTGGTCATCGAGAACCCCGATCTCCCCCTCGCGGATTACGACCTGCTCACTGCCGAGGAGCACCGGCAACTGCGCGCATGGAACCAAACCCAACCCCATGAGGCCGACGCCTTGCCCGCCCCGCCCGTCTTCCGCCTGTTCGAGGATTGGGCCCGAAACGCGCCCCATACCCCGGCCGCGCTTTTCCTTCCCGAGCCCGGGGACCCCGAGCGGCCCGCGTTCCTGGACTACGCCACCCTCGACCAACAGGCCGATCGGCTCGCCGCCATCCTGAGGCGCCACGGCGTCGGCCCCGACATTCCCGTGGGCATCGCCCTGGAGCGCTCGCTCTTCCTCCCCTTGGCCGTGCTCGCCACCCTCAAGGCCGGGGCGCCCTACGTCCCCCTCGACCCGGCCTACCCCGATGACCGGCTCGCCTTCATGCTGCGCGATGCCGCCATGCCCGTGCTGCTCACCCGCGGCGCGCTCACCGCCCGCTTCCGCGAGCCCTCCGTTACCTGCATCGACATGGATACCCTGAACCTGGACGCTTCACCGGCCACAAACGATTTGCCAAGCCCGCTTCCGCCCCGCCTCGACAACCTGGCCTATCTCATCTACACCTCCGGCTCTACCGGCCTGCCCAAGGGCGTGGCCATGCGTCACCGCGCCTTGGCCAACATGATTTCCTGGCAGCGAGGCCAGTCCCAGGCCGGGCCCGCCACCGTCACGCTCCAGTTCGCCGCGCTCAGCTTCGATGTCGCCTTTCAGGAGATGTTCGCCACCTGGTCCAGCGGAGGCTCCCTGCTGCTGATTCCCGAATCCCTGCGGCGCGAGGTTGCCGCGCTCGCGCGGCTGCTGCAAGACACCGCCACCGCCCGGCTTTTCCTGCCCTTCATCGCGCTGCAGCAACTGGCCGCCGGTCTAGAGGGTAGCGGCCTGGCTCCCCGTCATCTGCGCGAGGTGATCACCGCCGGGGAGCAGCTCCAGATCACGGCCCCGATCCGCGCCTTTTTCGAAAGCCTACCCCACTGCCGGCTGTTCAACCATTACGGCCCGTCCGAAAGTCATGTGGTCACGGCCTACGCCCTGGAAGGTCCGCCCCCGTGTTGGCCCGCCCTGCCCTCCATCGGCAAGCCCATCGATCGTACCCGCATCCACCTGCTCGACGCCTCTGGCCGGCCCACGCCCGTGGGCATTCCCGGCGAGCTGTTCATCGCCGGGGTCAACCTGGCGCGTGGCTATTGGAGGCGGCCGGATCTCAGCGCCGAAAAGTTCCTGCCCCACCCCTTCCCCGACCGGGCCGGCGAGCGGCTCTACCGCTCCGGGGACCTGGCCCGTTATCAGGCGGACGGCAACATCGAGTTCCTGGGCCGCATCGACCATCAGGTGAAGCTGCGCGGGTTCCGCATCGAGCTGGGCGAGATCGAGACCGCCCTGGCGCGCCATCCCGCGGTGCGGGAGGCCGTGGCCCTGGTGCGCGAAGACCCGCCGGGCCAGAAGACGCTGGCGGCCTTTTGGGTCGCCTCGCGGATCGAGGAGGAGGAGATCCCCACGGCCCGGGTGTTGCGCGCCTTTTTGAGCGACCATCTGCCGGAGTACATGGTGCCCGCGCGATTCAAGCGGCTGGACGCATTTCCCCTCACGCCCAGCGGCAAGATCCACCGCAAGGGGTTGGCCGGGCTCGCGTTGGAGCACGCGGAGGGAGTGGAAACGGGTGGATCGGCGTCCTACGAGGCGCCGCGCAACCCGGTCGAGGCGCGTCTGGCGGAGATTTGGACCGAGTTATTGGGATTAAAGCGGGTGAGCATCCATGACCATTACTTCGATTTGGGCGGCCATTCCCTACTGGCCACGAGGGTCGTTTCCCGTATTCGTCAAGCCTTTCAGCTCGAGTTACCCGTGCGGGCGTTGTTCGAGCACCCCACCCTCGCGGGCCTCGCGGAGATCATCCGGGAAACGCAAGGGTCCAGCCTGCCGGATGCGCCGCTCCTGAGACCCGTTCCCCGCGGGAAGGCGCCGCCGCTCTCCTTTGCCCAACAGCGGCTATGGCTGGTCAACCGGCTCGATCCACTAAGCCCTGCCTACAATCTACCCAGCGCCCATCGCATCGAGGGTCCCTTCCATGCCGGGGCCTTCGAAAGCGGGCTGAACCTCCTGGCCCATCGCCATGAGGCGCTTCGCACCCGTTTCCCCTCGCGAGACGGGCAGCCCATACAGGCGATAGACCCGCCTTCCCTATTTCGACTTCCGCTGATCGACCTTTCCGGCTTACCCGCAGCGGCGCGACGCAACACCGCGGACCAACTGACGGTGATGGAAGGCAACCTTCCCTTCGACCTCGTGGAGGGACCGTTGTTGCGAACCCTTTTGGTGCGCTCAGCCTCCAAGGACCATCGGCACCTGCTCACGATGCACCACCTGATTTCGGATGGTTGGTCCATGGGCGTATTCGTACATGAGTTGACCGCCGCCTACCATGCATCGCTTTGGAGCCGGGAACCCCAATTGCCCAGACTACCCCTTCAGTGTGCGGATTTCGCGATTTGGCAGCGGGAGTGGCTGAAGGGCCAGGAACTCGAACGCCAGATGAATTATTGGCGCGAGACTTTAGTCCATCCTACCACCCTCGATCTACCCACCGATAAACCAAGACCCGGGGTACAACGCTTCCGGGGAGCCAGCTTTTCATTTCCCATTTCCGCTACCCTTACCCAGGACCTTGAAGCGGTTTGCCGCCAATATGGACTGACTCCATTCATGTTCCTTTTGACCGGTTTTGCCGCTTTGTTGGCGCGCTACAGCGACCAACGGGATATTTGGGTCGGCTCACCCATTGCCAACCGCAATCGAGCCGAAATCGAGGGGTTGATCGGATTTTTCGTCAACACCT
>JBGTRP010000706.1:0-4218 GCA_041940685.1 Acanthopleuribacteraceae bacterium | reverse complement strand
CGATCTGGACCTGGGCCATTACGAGCGTTTCACCGATATGACCGCCACCCAGGTCCACAATCTCACCACGGGCAGAATCTACCAAAAAGTGATTACCAAAGAGCGGCGGGGCGACTATTTGGGCAATACGGTTCAGGTGATTCCCCATATCACCGATGAAATTAAGGCCGGGATTAAAAAGTGCGCCAATGCCGATACCGATGTGGTGATCGTGGAAATCGGCGGGACCGTGGGCGATATCGAAAGTCTTCCCTTCATGGAAGCCATTCGTCAACTGAGGCTGGAGGTGGAGGCCGGAGACGCCATCAACCTGCATCTCACCTACATTCCCTATATCAAGGCAGCCAAAGAATTGAAGAGCAAGCCCACTCAGCACTCGGTGAAGGAACTGCGCAGCATTGGAATCCAGCCGGACATCGTGCTCTGCCGTTGTGAGTACGACCTTCCCGAAGAGCTAGGGCGTAAAATCGCCCTATTCTGTAATGTGCCTCAGGATGCGGTCAAGGTGGCCATCGATGTGGATAATATTTACAAGGTCCCTCTGCGGCTCGCCCAGCAGCGCCTGGATGTCCTGATCTGTAAGCTGTTGAAACTGCAACCCCAGCGTCCCGATTTGAGCAAATGGGAAAACCTGGCCGAAATTATCGACAGCAAAAGGCGCGAGATCCACATTGGCATCGTCGGCAAGTACGTGGGGTATCCGGACTCCTACAAGTCCATCGGCGAGGCGCTTACTCACGCGGGCCTTCATCATCGGGTGGATGTGAAACTGCATTGGGTGGATTCCGAGAAATTTGAAAAAAAGGTGGACTTGGAAGAGCTGAATGTCTATGACGGCATCTTGATTCCCGGCGGTTTCGGGTCACGGGGCATTAAGGGCATGATGCGCACCGTGAATTTCGCTCGTACCCGGCGGGTTCCCTTTTTCGGTATTTGTCTTGGCATGCAGTTGGCCTGTATCGAATTCGCCCGCAATCGAGCGGGCTTGGAGGGAGCGGACTCTTCCGAGTTCTACGACGATCCGTCCCATCGCATCATTTACAAACTGCGCGAGTTGGTGGATATCGACGAAATGGGCGGCACCATGCGGCTTGGCGCCTACCCATGCGCCTTGGCCGAGGGCTCCTTTGCCCGGAAGGCATATCAGTGCGCCTCCATTTCCGAACGTCACCGCCACCGTTATGAATTCAACATCCAATACAAGTCACGCCTGGAAACCGCCGGCCTGAAATTTACCGGCATGTCGCCCGACGGATTGTTCTGTGAGATTGTAGAATTGGAAGATCATCCCTGGTTCCTGGGTTGCCAATTTCATCCGGAATTCAAATCCAAGCCCTTCCGGGCGCATCCGCTGTTCCGCGACTTCGTTGGCGCGGCCATTCAGCATCAGGCGGAACGGGAGCCCCGGCCCGAGGCGGAACAGACGCGAGAGGAGAGGCTACTTGAGCTTTCACATGGAAATTGACGGACGGGTTCTCCACCGCGGAGGTCCCTACCTGCTCATCGCGGGTCCCTGTGTCATTGAATCGGAAGCCCATTGCCTGGGCATGGCGCAAAAAATCAAAGAGCGGTTGGAGCCCTACAAGGACGACTTCATATGGGTGTTCAAAGCTTCTTTCGACAAGGCCAACCGCTCCTCGGGTCGTTCGCGGCGAGGACCCGGTATCGAGGATGGTCTGCAAATCCTAGCCGGGGTAAGGCGCGAGGTCGGCGTACCCGTGTTGACCGATATCCACGAGCCTCATCAGGCGGCCATGGCCGCGGAGCATGTGGACATCCTGCAGATTCCCGCTTTTCTGTGCCGCCAGACCAATCTGCTGGTGGCCGCCGCGGAAACCGGCAAAATCGTCAACATTAAAAAAGGCCAATTCCTGTCGCCCAACGACATGCGGAATCCGCTTCAGAAAGTGCGGGACGCGGGCAATGAGAAAGCCATCATTACCGAGCGCGGCGCCTGCTTCGGATACAACAACCTGGTCGTCGATTATGCGGGGCTGCATGTGATGAAAGCCTTTGGAGCGCCCGTCATTTTGGATGCTACCCATTGTGTCCAATTGCCGGGCGGACTTGGCGATTCTTCCGGCGGCCGCCGGGAAATTGCGCCCTA
Source organism: Acanthopleuribacteraceae bacterium (assembly GCA_041940685.1). GTDB lineage: Bacteria > Acidobacteriota > Holophagae > Acanthopleuribacterales > Acanthopleuribacteraceae > JBGTRP01. Next base: position 2,111 of record JBGTRP010000706.1, on the reverse strand, counting down.
CATGGCGCGTGCGGCCGCCGCCTTCGGGGTGGATGGCTTTTTTATGGAGGTCCACGACAATCCGGACGAGGCATGGAGCGACGGTCCCAATCAACTGACCCTGGAACTCTTTGCCGACCTCCTGCCAAAATTGGTGGCCATCAAGCAGGCCGTAGCATGATTTTGGAGCAGGCCCGCCGTGTATTGCGCATCGAGGCTCGGGCCATTTTGGACCTGGTCGACAGGTTGGATCACCATTTCGAAGCGGTGGTGCGCGATTTGTGCGCCACCGATGGGCGGGTAATTCTCACGGGCGTGGGCAAGAGCGGAATTGTTTGCAGAAAGATCGCGGCCACGCTTGCGAGCACCGGAACCCCCGCATTTTTTATTCACCCCACGGAGGCGATTCACGGCGATTTGGGGATGGTCGTCAAAGGTGACATGGTGATCGTTATCTCAAACTCGGGAGAAACCGAGGAACTGCTTCGTCTGTTGGAGCATATCAAACGCCGCGGCGCCAAGCTGGTGGCGATCACCGGCAATGGCAAGAGCACCCTGGCGCGGTTCGCGGACCATGGTTTGGTTTTCTCGGTGGAGGAGGAGGGCTGCCCACTTGGGTTGGCGCCCATGGCTTCCACCACGGCTACCCTGGCCCTGGGCGATGCTCTGGCCGCGGCGCTCATGGACGCCAAGGGGTTTACCTCCGAACAATTTGCCGAATATCACCCTGGCGGCAAACTCGGGAAGCGGCTCATGCTGGTGCGCGATGTGATCGACGGCCATCAAGCGCCGCCGCTGGTGCCGGCGAGCGCTACCCTCGGCGAGGCGCTGATTGAAATGAGCGAGAAGCGACTGGGCATGACCGCGGTCGCTTTGGAAACGGATGGGCTCGGCATCATCTCCGATGGCGATATTCGCCGGCTTTTACAAAAGCACGGTGAAAAGTCATTGCGTCTGACCGCCGGAGAGATCTGTGTGCGTTCGCCCAAGACCATTGGCCCGGAGCAGCTTGCCGTCGAAGCATTGCGCATGATGGAACAGGCTCAGATCACTTCGCTTATCGTCCGTGGCGAGGACGGTTCCTATCTGGGCGTAGTGCATCTGCACGATCTTTGGCGCACCCAAATGGTGTGACCGGGAATCATGGGTGGAAATTTGCGCCAACCCCATATCCTCGCCCCAAGGGTTGGCTTATGATGCTTTCTGTCCAGCGCCGCGCGAAGCTCAGTTTTCTATTGGTTTGGTTTCCATGACCGGAAACCTGAGCAAGAATTCCATGCCTTTTCCCGGACCATCGCTATGGGCGGAAATATCGCCGCCTAGCTCCTTCATTGCCTCCAGGCTGGTGTAGAGACCAAATCCATGACCTTCCAGCTTGGTGGTGAATCCGTACTGGAACAATTGGTCCAGCTTGTTCTCCGAAATGCCCACCCCATTGTCGCGAACCCTGACCAGGCTTTCCCCCTCTTCCGCCGGCTCGATGTCGATTTCCAGAATGCGTTCATCCCTACCCGAGGCGATCATGGCCTCCTTCGCATTTTTGATGAGGTTGAGGAAGACATGCAGGATTTTCGATTTATCCGCAAAAATGCGCGGGGAGATTTGGTAATCCTTTTTGACGGTGACATCGTGTTTCTGCAAGGAGAGAAGCTCGATGGTGACGGCGTCGTCAATGAGAGTGGCCAGGTTGAGCCGTTTGCGTGAAAGGTCAAGCTTGGCGTAATCCTGCTGGGTGGCGATCAGTTCCTTGAGCAGGTTGATATGGCCTTGCAGCTCGTTGATCTCGGTCATCATATTCTTGTTATCGCGGGCCAGGAAGGCGCCCACCCGCTCAAAGTACTCCGGCAAGAGCTTACCGGAGGGATGGGTTTGGATAAATTTTTGGATATGGTCGAGGTTGGATTGGAGCAAGGCGTTGGCCTTCAAAAGTTGAGGAATTTTGGAGTCCTTCACCATTTCCGCCAGGCTTTGTGTGCCGATGTTGATGCTGTTGAGGATATTGCCCACGTTGTGAAGGACTCCGGTTGCAACCTGCCCGATACCGGCCTGATAGGCGAGCTGATTCATCTTCTTACTGAGTTCGGGCGCCGAAATTTCGGCGCCCTGAACCGGGAGCAAACCTCGGGCTATTA
>JBGTRP010000705.1:0-4226 GCA_041940685.1 Acanthopleuribacteraceae bacterium | reverse complement strand
GATGCCGCCGACGACGACCGGAATGTCGCCGCAGCCCATCTCCTGCATCAACCGGCGCACGTCGGCGACGAGCCGCACATGGGCGCCCGACAGGATCGAGAGCCCGACGACGTGGACGCTTTCCTCGAGCGGGTGGAGAATTTCCACCTCCGCCAGGTTGAAAGGAATATGGGGAATGCCCGAACCCGCCCCGCTGAGGAGTCCGGAAACCGATTGCAGGGCGCCGTCCATCAAACTGGGGTGGAGCAGGTATTGGTCAAAGTCGGTGCGCAGATGTTGGGGCAGCGCCAGGTGCGCGAGCACCTCCTCGGGTCCGCTGAGGCGTTCCTGAATGGACTGGAACCCGGGCCCGTAACTCAAACCCTCGGCCGCGAAGGAACGGTAGCAGGCCTCACGATCGAGCCGGTTGGGGCAGCGGCTCCTGATCGCGGCGAGATCGATTGTTTCCTCCGCTGCTGCTTTGGTGCTGAAGCTTTCGAAGAGGAGCCGCCCTTCCGCGTGGATGGCGCCCTTTTCCCCTTCCGTGCGCACCTCGAATTCGGCCTCTCCGCCGGTGGGTCGCGCCGATTGGTTTTGCAGCAGAATGCGGACGTTTTTCGGTTCCGGTTCGTCATGGTCTAGTTCAATGGGTTGGGCCCATACGATATCCAGGATTTTGCGGACTTCGCGCCGGGCGGCGATTGCCGCGGCGGCGCGCGCCATTTCCATGTAGGCCACGCCGGGCAATACGCGCTTCCCGCCGACCACATGGTCTTCCAGGAAAAACTCGCGTCCCGAGAATCGGGTGGAGAAGCTGATCTCGTTGAAGCCCGAATCATTGCGGCCCAATAGCGGGTGCGGACCGGGCTCGGCTCGGGTGAGGGATTCGGCGGATGGGGCGCCGACGATCAAACCGATTCTTCCGCCGGTGGGAATCCAAAAACGGTCGCGTGCAAAGGGATAGCCCGGCAGAGAAACGCGCCCGGGTTTTTCCTCCGAGTACAGCAGCATCCAATCCAGCTCGACGCCCAGCACCCAGAGCTGCGCCAACCTGGCCAGGTTGCGGCCCGCGATGATGAGACGAATAAATTCGCGGCCCTCATCACCGCCCACCAGCAGGTCGGCCTTACCCTTGTCGGCATGGATCTGACCGTGATAGCAGTGCTCGCCCTCCTTCCCGTCCGCGGCAAAGGCCCGCAATTTCTCGATCAGATCTTGCTTGCTGGCGGATACGACGGCCAGCCGCTCGGAAAAGGGTTCACGGCCCATCTGCAGGGTGTAGGAAGTGTTGGCGGAAATCGCGGGAGAACCGCCCCGCGCGAGGTCGGCCTCCATGAATTGAGCCAGGGACTCGGCGTATGCTTGGAGCCGCTCCAGATTGTGGGCGGAGAGCACGATGATGCGCGGTTCGGCCTTGGCCTTCGCCGCCGGTTCCGAAGGTGCGTACTCCTCCAGGACGAGATGGGCGTTGGCGCCGCCATAGCCGAAGGAGCTGATTCCCGCGCGGCGGGGGATGGTGCGGCCCGCGGCGTCGCGCAAGGGCAACCAATCCCGGTTTTCGCGCAGGATTTCAAAGGGCGTTCCCTCCAGTTTGACGTAGGGGTTGATTTCCTTGATTTGAATGCTGGGCGGGAGTTGTTGATGCTCGAGGGAGAGCAGCACCTTGAACAGCCCAGCCATGCCCGCGGCAATCTCAAGATGGCCGACGTTGCTCTTGACCGAACCGATGCCGCAGTGGGGTTGCTTGGGCGTGGGTTTGCGCCATTCCTCGTAAAGCTTGGTGAAGGCCATTTTGAGGCCGTTGATCTCGATGGGATCGCCCAGCGGCGTTCCGGTCCCGTGGGTTTCGATGTAGCTGACCGTGGTGGGATCGATGTTTGCGCGGCGGTAAGCGTTTACCAGAAGGTCGGCCTGGGCGTTGGGGTTGGGCGATGTGAGCGAGTTCGCCTTGCCGCCGTGGTTGACCGCGCTGGAGCGGATGATCGCGTAAATGCGGTCTCCGTCGGCCTCGGCCCTGCCGAGTGGTTTCAACAATACGGCGCCCGCGCCCTCGGCGCGCACGTAGCCGTTGGCGTCCTTGTCGAATGTCTTGCAGCGTCCGTCTTCGGAGAGCATGCCGGCCTTGCTCGCCGCGATAAAGCCCGATGGGCTCAACAACACGTTGATGCCGCCCGCGAGCGCCATCTCACAATCGCCCCGCTGGATGCTCTCGATGGCGCGGTGGATGGCGATCAACGAGCTGGAGCAGGCCGTGTCCACGGGTTCGCTCGGTCCGTGCAGGTTGAACATGAAGGAGATGCGGTTGGCCAGCATGGAATTGGTGAGGCCGGTGGCGGAATGGGCTTCCACCTCGGGGGATTGGGTGTGGTAGAGCTCAGCGTAATCCGCGTTGGCCACGCCCACGAATAGGCCCGTCCGGCTGTCGGAAAGCTGGCTGGGCCGGTAGCCCGCGTCCTCGATAGTCTTCCAGACCACTTCCAGGAAGATGCGGTGTTGGGGGTCCATCAATTCGGCCTCGCGTGGCGAAATACCGAAAAATGCGGCGTCGAATTTATCGACATCGTCGATAAACCCGCCCCACTTGATGTTGGTCTTGTTGACATCCGTGATGGGGTCGCCGAAATAGGCGCGCCAATCCCAGCGCGTTTGGGGAACCTCGCGGATGAGATCTTTGCCGGCCGCGAGGTTGCTCCAGAAGCTGGACAAATCAGGCGATTGCGGCATGATGCCGCTTCTGCCGACGATGGCGATGGGCTCGTCCGTCCCTCGTCCGGCGCCGCCCACGATGCGCGGCGCCCGCTTGCCGCGGAAGCGCGGCTCCAACTCGAACGCCTCTTGATCCGGCCCGGGCTTGGACGCGGGTTCCTCGCGGGCCTCCACGGCCGGGGCTGGCTTGGAAGGCTTGGCTTCGCCATAAAAAGCGGAGATACGGTCCCGATGCGCGCTGTCAAGGTACTTGGCGAAGGAGCCCAGGGAGGGGTGTTCGAAAAACAGGGCGGGCGTGATTTCGATACCCAGCATGTCGTTGATCTTGTTGCTGAATTCGGTGAGGGTGACCGAATCAAAGCCGAAATCGCTCATGTCGGCCTTGAGATTGATCTCTGACAGGTCTACCTTCAGAAGGGCGGAAACCTGGTTTTTCAGGTCCTTTTGCAGGCGCTCCAGATGGTCCGCGCCATCGGCCGGTTCGCTTTTGGCGGCCACGGGGGCGGCGGCTGTCTGTCGGGCGGGCTCTCCAGGCGCGACTTGGGGGACCTTCAGGCCCAAGGCTTTTCTGAGCTTGAGCGGCTCACCCTCGACGACCAGGAAATGGGGGCGCGGCTGCACCAAGCCCCGCTCAAAGGCCTCGAGTCCGGTTTCGGTGGCCAGCGGATGCATGCCCACGGTGTTGGCAAGGAGCTTTTCGGTTTGGGCATCAATGGCCATGCCGCCCTCGCGCCACAGAGGCCAGGCAATGGCCAGGGTTTTGCCCGCCCGCTTCCCTTGGGCCCGCAGGCTTTCCCGGTGGGCGGCAAAGGCGTCCAGGAAGCCATTGGCATAGGCGTAGTCCGACTGGCCGGGATTGCCGGTTACCCCGCTCATGGAGGTGAAGGCCACGAAGAAGTCGAGCGGCTCGTCCGCGGTGGCCTCGTCCAGACGCAGGGCGCCGTAAATTTTTGGGAACAGCACGGCGCGGATTTCATCCGGCGTCTTTTTGAGCATCAGCGAATCGCGGGTCACGCCCGCGCCGTGGATGATGCCGTTGATGTGGCCAAAATGTTTTTTGGCTTTGGCCACCAGATCCCGCACATCTTCCTCACGGGTGGTGTCGCCCTGGCAGTAGATCGCCTCCGCGCCCAAGCCGCGCAATTCCGAGATTTGGGCTTCTTTTTCCGTGGTCAGCTCGGAACGGCCCGTCAATACTAAACGGGCGCCGACCTTGCGCGCCAGGTGGCGGGCAAAGATCAGGCCCAATCCACCCAGGCCCCCGGTGAGGATGTAGGCGCCGGCGGTTTTCAGCGCCGAACGCTTGGCGCCATCCTCGGACCGCGATTTCAGATTGAACTCGGCCTGACGCCTCACCAGGCGGACACCCTCGCGGAAGCGAATTTCCACATCCTTTTCCACCGGAGCGGCCAACTCCGGCAAGAGGCGGTCGGCCAAGGCCTCAGGCGAGGGGAAATTCTCGGAATCCGGCAGGCAGAGGCCCAGGTGTTTGCCGCTCAATTTGGGAAATTCGAGCGCCATGGTTTTGAGCAGGGGGGCCA
>JBGTRP010000704.1:0-4233 GCA_041940685.1 Acanthopleuribacteraceae bacterium | reverse complement strand
CGGGGGGAAGGGAGCAATCCCTTCCCCCCATTTTTCCTACGAGTAATTCCTCACCAACCCCAATTTAATTGAGGTTGAAAAGCCCCTGCGCCACTACCAATTGCGGACCACGATCGCCTACGCCCTGATGCAGGAGGGGCAGGATCAATTGGCGCTCCTTTACCAAAATCAGGCTGTCACGGCGGCGCGGAAAACCCCCGACCCCTGGGTCCAGGCCAACGCCCTGTCCATTCGTTCCCGCCTCCTCCTGCGATTGGGCCGCCTGGAGGAAGCCCAACAAGACCTGGAGGAGGCGCAACGGATCTACGAGGGAGATTGGGATCATAAGCTCAAGGAAAAGGCGCAATTGGATTTGTCGCTGGCCGAGGCCGAGCTTGATTTGGAATTAGAACCCGAACGAGCCCCCATTCATTTTCAAAAGGCCTGGCAAATCATTTTGGAATCCGGAGAATTCCTTAAGGCGCCGCAGATTCTGCTCGCATACGCCCGGGTGCTCATGGAAATCGAGGATCTGGAGGGGGCCAAAGAGCAACTGCGAACATCCATCAACCTGGTCGAGGAACGGCGCGGGCAAGTGGATGCTGACCATCGCCTTACATTTTTCGAGCAAAGCGGAGAAACCTTCGATTTTCTGACGCATTTACTTCTGCAAGAAGGGGACCCGGAAGCTTTCAACATCCACGAACAAAAACAGGCCCGGGTGCTGCTGGATCAGGTGGCCCGCCTCGGCTTGAGCCTGAAACCCGGGGAGAAGGCCAAGATCGACCAGGTAACGAGCCAACCGAGAGATTATGTCGCCATTCAGGAAGAATTGAAGCCCGATACCGCCATCATCAAATTCGCCCATGTGGAGGGGCAGCTTTGGGCCATGGTGCTGACGACACATCAACTCACTCCCGAGCCGATCCTCCTTTCCCGAAATGACGCCCAACTCTACGCGCTCGTGGCGCGTTTCCTCTCGGAGCTCGATCCCACCACCCGGTCATCCAGCCTCGAGCGGCAAAAGGCGGTAGGTGGGGAGGCGTTCCAAACCTGGTTCCAACCCTTGATGCCCCATTTGTCCGAAGCCATCCAACGGCTCGTTTTCGTGCCTGACGGCCCGCTGCACCAAATCCCCTTCGCCGCCATGTTCAATCAAAACAGCGGGCGTTTTCTCGTGAAGGATTTCATCCTGTCCATCGCGTCCAGCGCCAATTTGTACTGCCTGGCATGGGAACGGGACAGCGAGTTACGCCCGCTGGATCTGTCTCCGCCCCTGATCATCGGCGATCCCTACTTTGATAAGAATTCCTTTCAATACATGGACTATTTGCAGGCGGCGGGCGGAGAGGCGAAAAAGCTGGCCGCGCTTTACAAAAATTACAAGCCGAACCTTCTGCTTGAAAAAAGAGCGACCAAGCGGGCCCTGTTGGCGCATGCGCCCGAATGCGGTGTCTTCCACTTCGCGGGCCATGCCCTGGTAAATTGGAAAAACCCGCTCTTATCCCATCTCCCGCTCGCCAGTGAGCCAAACCCGGGAGGCGGGTCCTCGCCCAGCGCGATTTCCGCGTTCGAACTCCAACGCCTCAACCTGTCCAAAACCCGAATGGGCGTGTTTTCCGCTTGTAATTCCGGTTCGGGTATGAATTTGGGCGGTGAGGGCGTGGCCAGCCTGGCGCGATCCTTCCTGGCCGCGGGCGTGCCCGCGGTGGTGGCCAGCCTTTGGCCGGTCGATCAGGGGGTCCCGGAATTGATGGCCTCCTTTCACCGCCATTGGCTGGAGGAGGGACTGGATGCGGCCGCCGCCATGCAGGCGGCCCAACTGAAGTTGCTGGAAAGCGGGGAGGCCAAATTTCGTTTTCCCGAGGTCTGGGCGGCGTTTCAGGTGAGCGGCTTCGCCTCGCCGCCCCCGCGGTCAAAGTAATACCCGAGCCCCATCGCGAACCGGGATTCCAGGGTGGAAGATCCCGCGCCTCGACATGGATCTTCTCTCACCCTATTTTTGCCTACCAAACCGCCTCGCGAGTTTTTTTCACCGCATGCGGTAATTCTGGGACGCTGTCCGTCTAAACGGATACTCGGCTTGGCATGGGAGCGGGATCTTCCGTGTTCCGGCCGCGGCATGCCCGCGCCGCTCCTACCAAGACGAACCTCTCCACCGGCTCCTCGGGCTCGCGCCAAACTTCGCGGGTCATTCGGGAGCGCGCGATCCAGAGTCTACGGGATGAAGAAACCAGTCACACCGGCTTTTCGGAGGTTTTTATGTCGGATACCTATACGCTCAAAGTTTTTATCACGGGCCTATGCACCTTTGTGCCCACCAGGCGCGAACCCCCGCGCGAGATGTGTGTCCTGTTCGCCAACGCCAAGGACGAGCAACGCATTCAGCATGTGTTTCAAAAGTACAGGAAGCATGACGGCAACGCGCTTCAACCCCACTGTCCCGTGGTCCAATTTCCCCTGCGCAACCGCGTGACCAATGTGCCGAGCCATCCCCTGTTCGAGGACAGCGAGGCAGTCATCAATGGTCTGTGGTCTTTCGATCAAGCGGACTTGGAAATATTGGTCCCCAAAGATAAGGAAGAAGAAGACAATCAAGAAGACCCCAATACCCTGGATTACAAGGCCGACCTCGGCCCCTCGGGGAATCCCACAACTCCCTGCTCCAACCCCGGTCCGGATAACTTTTATTTTCTGGCGCCAGCGCGAGGAGATCAAGGGATTCGCAAGGTCCGCAACGGCCTTTTGAGTGAGGATCCCAATCTGCTGCGGCAGGGAGAACATCTCGCGGCGCGCATGTGGATTCGCGAGGGTAAACGGTTGCGCCCGGTCAGCTTCAGCCAGGATGGCGACTCCAGGGAGTACTTCATCTACGAGGTGGGCGGCGTGAGCCAGGCGCTGGCCACCGTGGTCGAGCTTTGTTTCGAAATTCCCAAGTGCAAACAGGTGCGGCTTCGGGCCCGCCACTGGGACAGCCTGGGCAACAACGGCAGCCACAACCGCGACCGTTACCTGATCCTCGAACATGCGCCCTGTGATGACGGAGTCGTAGAGATATGGGTCTTAAACCGTGAATCGGAGGAAATCTACAACCAAAACCCGCTCTTCGACGTGGATGGCAATGGCCGGAACAAGGTAGAGGCGGAATACCTCTTTTACGAGGAGCTGTTGGAGCCCAATGGGAAGCCCTTAACCGCGCCCGTGCTTTCCAAGCGCGACCGCATCAAACTGACCTCCGAGGTCGAGGTGAAAAGCAAGGCCATGGAGAGAATTTATTTCTCTGCCGAGGATGGGGAAAACGGCAAGCCGGGCGGAACCTGTTCCCCCAATGTGGCGGAAGCCTAGAACCAAATATAAAGAGAACCGGGGTCTGGAGGTAATTCATGGGATTGTTGACGAACAAACAAAGGCTGTTTGCCGAAATAATCGGTGAGGCGTTTCATGGTTTTATTTCGGGCGCCTCACTCGAGCGTGATGTTGGCGATGATGTAACCTCGATCGAGGACGGACATGGCGCTGATTTCATGCGGGCATTGCAATTGGATACCCAAATCACTGGAATGGATGTGGGTTTGCGATTGGTCAACGGCATGCGGGATACCTGGCCCGGGAAAGTTGATTACCATTTTTCCGTCCGGCTTCACGTGCGCAACAAGACCGACTATCCCTGCGAGGGTCCTTTTTTGAGGTATTTAAGGACCCGATTAAAAACGGAGGACGGAGGCCCTGACCTTCAGAATAAGGACGTCTTTGTGACCTATATCGAGCAAACCTTGGGTTTGAAGGGTCCGGAGCCAACGATGAACAGGGATTTTTTAGAGCGGCTTAAGACAACCATTAAGGCAAAAATTGGCTTATACGGTAAAAGCAAAGAAGACAATGATGCATCCGCCCCCAATCCTGAGTCTGACCCTTCCAGTCCTAGCGGAACCCATGCGAACCTTGACTCGGATTTTAATCCTAAGGCAATTCTAGAAGAGGTCTTGAAGATCTTGGATGAAGCTGACAACCCCGGTGATATTCCAAAATTCCAAAGAATCGTGAAAGCGTTCGAAATTCCTACCCATAAAAATGAACTCACCGCCGCGGAAGTACAGCCCCGCGGGCCCCGCCGCGCGGAACGCCGCGAACAGGTCCACGGCCGCCGTCTTGCCGGCCCAGCCCTGGACGAAGGCGAAGTCCTTCTCCGACAGACCGAAGTCCCAGAGGTCGAACTGCCGCGAGATCTTGTCCGCCTCCTCCATGACGGGGTCG
>JBGTRP010000703.1:0-4237 GCA_041940685.1 Acanthopleuribacteraceae bacterium | reverse complement strand
TCGCTGGCCCTGCCGGAAAACGTGCTCAAGGCCGTGTATCAAATCGAGATGAAAAACCAGACGGGTCAGTTTACAAGTGAGATCACCGCGCTGAACCAATTGGTGGCCATCGGCGGCCAGAACCATGTGTGCGTGGAGGAGACCCTGCGGTTCGATGTCACCCAGAACGGCAAACCCATTTCCGGGCTCTCACGCCGCTGGCTGAGCTCGGGAATTCCCGGTCATGTTGCCAAAATGGAACGCCAGGTCCGCGTCGATGGGGTGGAGCATGTAGAGGGCATGATTGTTTTGAACGCCGACCTGGGCAATCGCGCGGGTAAGTCTCCTTTGGAGGCGTCTCTGGTGGAGAGCCTACAACGGTATTACTCTGGAATGGGATCGGCAAACCCGGAAGAACAAATCGCCGCCGTAAGAGAGATGTTTCCCCGGCGCGAGGATCTCGCCCTTCTCTTCCCCGGACAGGCGGACCAATTGTGGCCGGTTATGGCGCGGGCCTTGGAGAATCTCACCAAAAATGCGCCCGAAATCGCGCTGGCGGCCGAGCGTATGGGAGATGTTTACAATATTCAAGTCGTCGATGTGCGAAAAAATGACACCAACTTTCAGGCCCGGGCGGCTCTTGCCTTGGTGCCCACGGATATCCCGGCGTTTTTAGCCGTGACCCTGCGGCAGAACGGCTCTTCCTGGACGGGTCCATATTTGTTCGTGAATGGCCGCTGGATTCGCATTCCTGGTTTTGAGGATATCCCTCGGCACCTTGCACAGAACAAGTGACTCATGGCCGGGTTTCGCATGGCCCGCCTGGGTTTTCCCCTACATTGACAGGCTCGGTGGGGCCGCGTAAACTTTCTGTTTTCAGGCCCGGATTTCCCTGGGCCAGGATCATGTGACATTCCGGCTGGAGGCGTCTGTTGCTCGTGGAAGAATTGATGGAGTTTGCATTTGGGCTCCGACCTCCTGAATCTGTCGCCTTGGCGGTGAGAAGCTTAACAGGAAAAGAAGGAAGTCAACTAACCAGGCAATCGGTCCTTGGATGATCCGCGATTGGTTTTTCAGGTCAAGATCCTTACTGGCGCGCAGGGGAGGCTCCATGTCCCTAAAATTCGAGCCCAGGAAAGCGAGAAACCCATGAAAATGTTCCCAGGCCAACCGCGAAAACCGGGCCCAATCGGTAAGGCTCTCCCTTTTGTGCTGCTTTTTTTGGCTTTGGGCGGCTGCCAACCCACGTCGCCTCCGAGCGCCGAGGGGAAACAGGAAACCGCGGCCGCCCCGCCCCGAGCCGCGATGGAAGCTCCGTTCGAGGATGTGGCGAGTGAGACCGGCCTCGACTTCTTCTATTTCAATGGCATGTCCGGCGCGTACTACTTTTGCGAGTTAGTCGGCGCGGGCGGCGCGCTCCTCGATTTTGACAATGACGGGGATTTGGATGTTTTTTTTGCCCAGGGGCAAATGTTGGGCGAGGGGAAATCCATGAGCCATGCGCTTTTTCCACCACCCGCGGGCGCGCCCACCGGACATCGTTTGTTTCGCAACGATTTGGCGACCAATTCCGAGGGAATCCTCGAGATGCGTTTCGTGGACGTCACCCGGCAGAGCGGCATCAAGGGAACGGGTTATGGAATGGGCGCCGCGGTTGCCGACTTTGACAACGATGGTTGGCAGGATCTCTACATCACCACGCTGGGCCCCAACTACCTCTACCGCAACAATGGAGAGGGCGGTTTTCTCGACGTGACGGAGGCCGCGGGCGTGACGGAGAACCGCTGGAGCGTGAGCGCCTCCTTTTTGGACTTTGACCGTGACGGTTTTTTGGATCTCTATGTGGGGAATTACACGGATTTCACGGTAGAAAGCAATGTTTCCTGTTTCGCCACGCGCCGAGACTACTGCAACCCCTTGGTGTACGGTGCGGTTCCGGATCGGTTGTTCCGCAATTTGGGGAATGGCTCCTTTGCGGATGTTTCCTCGGAGTCTGGGATCGACAAAGTTTACGGCCGCAGCCTGGGAGTGATCGGTTCGGATTTGAACGGCGATGGTTGGCAGGATATATACGTTGCCAACGATGGAACGGCCAACCAGCTTTGGATCAACCAGGGAAATGGGACCTTTCGTGACGAGGCGTTGATCGCGGGAGCCGGCCTCAATGAAACCGGCTTGCCCGAGGCGGGTATGGGTGTGGATGCCGGTGATTTTGACGGCGACGGCGATGAGGATCTGTTCGTCACCCATTTTTTGGGGGAAACCAATACGCTCTACCGCAATGACGGTTCCGGGATGTTTGAGGATCGCACCAATTTTGCGGGTTTGGGTCCGCCCAGCCAGCCCTTCACCGGATTCGGCACCGCCTGGTTCGATTACGATAACGATGGCTGGCTGGATCTGCTGGTCGCCAATGGCGCGGTTTCCAAAATCGATAGCCTGGAAGAGGCGGGCGATCCCTTTCCCTTTCACCAGAAAAATCAACTGTTCCGCAACGAGGGGAACGGCGTGTTCGCCGATGTCTCCTCGAGCGCGGGAACCGTCTTTCAGGTTTCGCTAGTGACGCGCGGCGCACTGTTCGGAGATTTGGATAACGACGGCGATACGGATGTGGTGCTCTCCAACAACGGCGCTCCCGCGGCTTTGCTGCGCAATCGTGTGGGGAACCGTTCGAGTTGGATCGGGCTGCGACTCGTGGAGCCCGGCCTGAAACGCGATTCCATTGGCGCTCGCGCGGCGGTGGCCGTGGGGGACGGCCGTGTGCTGTGGCGACGCGTCCACACGGACGGCAGTTATGCCTCGGCCGGGGACCCGAGAATTTTGGCGGGCTTGGGTTCGGGGACTCAAAGCGCGGATGTCCGGGTCATTTGGCCGGACGGTTCGGTGGAGCGTTGGCCGGATCTCCCCGCCCGGAGCTACCACATCCTGAAAAAGGGCGAAGGCGCTGCCGAGGGGGCGCGCTGATGCCGCGGAATGCTCTATTTGCCCTAGTGCTGATCAGTTCCCCCATACTGTTTTGGAATTGTGGATCCCAACCCGGTGATGGCGGACCCTCCCTGGAAAAGGCCCTGTCCTTGGCTCGAGCCCCGCTGCCGGAGCCGGATATTTCCGGCATCGGCGCCTCGCCGCGGGAGCGAATTCAGCGCCAGCGCAACGCGCTGCTGCAAACCCTTGAACGGAAGGACGCCAGGCCCGCTGAACTGGCAGAGGCTTATGGCAGGATGGGCATGCTCTTTCAGGCCTTTCACTTTCGCAACGATGCCGTGGTCTGCTACGAACGCGCGCGCGCCCTGGACCCCGACGCCTTCCGTTGGCACTATTACCTTGCGCGCGTCTACCAAAACCAAACGCGCCTGGATGAGGCGCGGGTCATTCTTGAGAGGGCGCTCGAAATTCAACCCGATCATGTGCCCAGCCTGGTGTCCGTGGCGGAACACGCGAGAAAGCACCATGATTTGGAGGCCGCGCGGGCGGGCTTCCGCGCGGCCCTATCCCATAAAGGCGATTGCGTTTCCGCCTACGTGGGCTTGATTCAAATCGCGAATTCGGAGAATGACTATCCCGAGGCCCTTGCGCTCCTGGATCAGGCTCTTAAAATTCAACCCCAATCCTCCATTCTGCACTACCTGGCTTCTATGGCCTATCGCGGAACGGGGGATATGGATGCGGCTAGAAAACATATGGAGATGCGCAACCGATACAAGGAAGCCACCCACCTGGAAGATCCATTGATGGATGAGGTCAGCGGATTGCGCAACCAGGCCCGACAGTACATGGCCGCGGGGGATAAGGCTTACGCCGAGGGCGAGATGGCGGATGCCGCCCGGGCCTATCAGCGCGCCGTCGATGAAGACCCGAATAATTACAAGCATTTGGTCAAGTGGGCCACCGCCCTGCTGCGGTTGGGTGATCGGGAAGCCGCCTTGAAGGCCTACGCCCGAGCTCTCGAGCTCAGTCCCGGCGATGCCGCGGTCCGTTACAACCAAGGTGGCGTGTTGCTGGACTTGGGCCGTGACGGGGAAGCCATGGCGCAATTCCGCCAGGTGATCGAGCGCGACCCCGAGCGCGCCGGCGCCCACCTGGCCCTGGCCGATATTGCCCGCCGGCAGGACCGTCTGGAAGATGCGCTTTCCGGTTACCAGCGCGTCATTGAGCTGGAATCGGCTTCCTTTCCCGCCCGGCTTGGACGCGCCCTGATTCTGATCCGGTTGGGCCGTTACGAAAACGCCCGACAAAACCTTGAGCAGGACCTGACCGC
>JBGTRP010000702.1:0-4237 GCA_041940685.1 Acanthopleuribacteraceae bacterium | reverse complement strand
ATAATAAGAATACAAAACATAATAGCAATTTTATAAATACTAAAAGCGTGTTGTCACACCCACTCTTGCCTTCAGCAGAGACTATTCTCGCCATGGTGGCCAAGGGCAAGGGAATTCTCGCGGCCGACGAGAGCTTTCCCACCATCGCCAAACGATTTGAGTCGATTCAAGTGACCTCCACCGAGGAAAACCGCCGCAATTACCGCGAAATGCTGTTCAGCGCGCCCGGGGCCAACGAATACATCAGCGGGGTGATTCTATTTGACGAAACCCTGCGCCAAAAAACCAGGGATGGCGAGCCTGTTCCGGCGCTGCTCAAGCGCAACGGCATCATCCCCGGCATCAAGGTCGACAAGGGCGCAAAAGCGCTCGCGGGCTTCCCCGGAGAGAAAAACACCCTGGGCTTGGATGGGCTTCGGGAACGGCTGGAAGAATACCGAACGCTTGGCGCCCAATTCGCCAAATGGCGCGCGGTCATCACCATCGGCAAGGGGTTGCCCACTCATTCCTGCATCGACGCCAATGCTCACGGACTAGCTTGCTACGCGGCATTGTGCCAGGAAGCGGGGATCGTACCCATCGTGGAGCCGGAAGTGTTAATGGATGCCGACAACAGCCTGGAAGTTTGTCAGGATGTCACTGAACTCACCCTGAAAACCGTGTTCTCCAAGCTGCTTGACTATCGCGTTTCCCTGGAAGCCATGGTCCTGAAACCCAATATGGTGATTTCCGGCAAGCAATGCCCGGTGCAGGCATCCGCGGAGCAGGTAGCCGACGCCACGGTTCAATCCCTGCGGCGCTGCGTGCCCGCGGCCGTGCCCGGCATCGTGTTTCTGTCCGGAGGCCAAAGCGAGCTCCTGGCCACCGAGCATCTCAGCCTCATGAACCAGCAAACCAACCTGCCCTGGGAGCTGAGCTTTTCCTATGGCCGGGCGCTTCAGGAATCGGCGCTGAAAACCTGGAAGGGCGATATGGCCAACTTCGACGCGGGCCAAAGAGCCTTCCTCCACAGGGCCAAATGCAATAGCTTGGCCCGTTTCGGCAAGTACAGCAAGGAAATGGATGCCGCCTAAACCGGTTCCATGGCGGCGTGGGGGCGCCCCGCGCCGCTCTATCGGTTGGGCCTTAGCGAGAAAGGAGCGGGTCTCAGCCTTCTTGCTTTTTGGGTTTGAGCTTCATGCCCAATCCGCGGGCGATTTGCTCGAACCCACGGCGCGAGATCATGTACGCCCACTGGCGGTAATGCTTGTACTGTTGCACCAGCCGCACCTCGCTGAAGATGCGGCGATCGCCAAAAATATGATCGCCGAGTTGGCCCTTCACCTTACCCCAGAGGGTTTCAGACTTGCAAAGCGTTTTGCCGTTGGGCAAGGTGTAGGATTCGCCCCAGTGGGAAAGCGGAAAGTAGCCATTCTCGCGCGCATCGACAAAATCCTCGGTTTCTTCCAGGCTGACGGGGCGGATAAATGAGGCGATCGAGGCATGGGCGGTTTGATCCAGGCCGATGGTGTCGCGCAGGTCCGCGCCCATGAGAATCACGCCGGCCAGGTTGGCGCCGCGCAAATCCGCGAAACGCAAATCCGCTCCCGTGAGGTTGGCCGCGCCCAGGTTGGCATTGCACAGAAGCGCGTTTCTGAGGTCGGCGCCCGCGAGGTTGGCATTGCCGAGATGGGCGTGGGAAAGATCGGCGCCCCGAAAGTTTCGTCCGCTCAAGTCCATGCCGCCAAGCGAGTAACTGGAGAGATCCAGGCCAGATAAATCTTGTCGTTTGCGAACCTCGGTAATATCCATCAAACCGAAACCCTTTCCAAAAGTACTTTGCCGCCCCTGCCGGAATGCGAACGGCGGGGCTTTATGATTATACGTCAATCCAGTGAATAAATGTATGGCCAACCATGGCGATTGTGCGCCATCGCACCCGTCACAACTGTTTACCTCGATCTTTTCGCCTTACCATTTCGAACCTCCGACGCCAGGGTTGGCTGGCAGAAAGGACAAAGTTCCACCTTTACAGCCATGTCAAAATAAATTAATGTGAAAGGCTTATTTTTCCGGGGTTTCCCTACCGGAAGAAGCGCAAATAAGGGGGCGGACGATGTTTGAACCGGTTGCATCGAAAACGGATTTCCCGGCCTTGGAAAAACTGATTCTCGCATTCTGGGAAGCGGAAGGCGTTTTTGCCCAATCCATCAGCAACCGCCCCGAAAATAATGAATACGTTTTCTACGATGGGCCGCCCTTCGCCACGGGCCTGCCCCATTACGGGCATTTGCTCGCGGGAACCATTAAGGATATCGTGCCCCGGTACTGGACCATGCAGGGCAAGCGCGTGGAGCGCCGCTTCGGTTGGGATTGCCATGGCCTGCCCGTGGAGAACGAGGCCGCCAAACGCCTCAAGGCGGAACAGGGCCTGGACCTCTCCGGCAAGTATGAAATCGAGCAATACGGCATTGACCGCTTCAACGAGTACTGCCGCTCGATCGTGTTGAAGTACACCAAGGAGTGGGAGACCGTGGTGCGCCGCATGGGTCGCTGGGTGGATTTTGAAAACGGTTACCGCACCATGGACCGCGACTTTATGGAATCCATCTGGTGGGTGTTCAAGCAGCTCTGGGACAAGGGCCTGGTGTACCAAGGACACCGCGTGATGCCATTCAGTTGGAAGCTCTCAACCCCGCTTTCCAATTTCGAGGCGGGCTCTAACTACCAAATGGTTCAGGATCCGGCGATCACGGTGAAGTTCAAAGTGGAGGGGGAGGAGAACAGCTATCTGCTGGCCTGGACCACCACCCCCTGGACCCTGCCCTCCAATCTGGGGTTGGCCGTGGGCGCCGACATCGATTACATCAAGGTCAAGGACCCCAAATCGGGACATCAGTACTACTTGGCCGAGGCCCGCGCGGAGGCCTATGCTCAAAAGTTGAAGCTGGCCTGGGAAGCGGTCTCCCGGCACAAGGGCGCGGCGCTGGTCGGCAAAAGCTACGCGCCGCTGCTCCCCTACTTCGCAGACCTCAAGCAGCAAGGCGCCTTTCGGGTGATTCTTTCGAATCATGTCACCACCGAGGAAGGCACCGGAATCGTTCACATGGCGCCCGCCTTTGGCGAGGACGACTTCCATGCCTGCCAGGAAAGCGGTATCCCCATGGTCAACCCCGTGGACATGGAAGGTCGATTCACCGAGGAAATCACCCATTTCAAGGGGCTCAATGTCAAGGACGCCGACCGCGAAATCATCAAAAAGCTCAAGGGCGAGGAAAAGCTGCTTTTGCACGAGACCCTCGAACACAGCTACCCCTTCTGCTGGCGCTCCAATACGCCGCTCATCTACCGCGCGATCGAGACCTGGTTCGTGCGCGTGGAAGAGCTCAAGGACGGCTTGATCGCCAACAACGCCATGGTCGATTGGGTTCCGGAAACCGTGGGCAGCAAGCGTTTCGGCAACTGGTTGGATAACGCGCGCGACTGGAACATCTCGCGCAACCGCTATTGGGGCACGCCCATTCCGCTTTGGCGCCACGTCGAAAGTGGGGACGCGATCGCGGTGGGCTCGGTCGCGGAGTTGCAAGCGCTTACCGGCCGGGAACCCGAGGATCTTCACTCCCACTTCATCGACCAACTCGTCATCGAGAAGGACGGCCGCACCTATCAACGCATTCCCGAGGTATTCGACTGCTGGTTCGAATCCGGGGCCATGCCCTACGCCCAAAATCACTATCCTTTCGAAAACAAGGAAAAGTTCGAGGCCAATTTCCCCGCGGATTTCATTGCCGAGGGACTGGATCAAACACGTGGCTGGTTTTACACGCTCACCGTGCTTTCCACCGCGCTGTTTAACAAACCCGCCTACAAGAACGTGGTGGTCAACGGGCTGATTCTGGCCGAAGACGGTCAGAAAATGTCCAAAAACAAGCAGAACTATCCCGACCCCATGGAGGTGGTGGAAAAGTACGGGGCCGATTGCCTGCGCTCCTATCTGATCAACTCGCCGGTGGTGCGCGCCGAGCCTCTGCGTTTCCAGGAATCGGGAATCCTGCTCATTTACCGCGGCCTGGTGCTGCCGCTCTGGAATGCTTACAGCTTCTTCGTCACCTATGCCAACCTGGACGAGTACCGACCTCAAGACAAACTGACGGGCTCGGGCCACGAGTTGGACCAGTGGATCCTCTCCCATTTCCAGTCCCTCACGGCCAGGGTCACCCGCCACATGGAGCACAACCATCTCTACAGCGTGGTGCCC
>JBGTRP010000701.1:0-4253 GCA_041940685.1 Acanthopleuribacteraceae bacterium | reverse complement strand
CCCCAGACAGAACCACCACCGGTCTTCCAAGCGTCAGATGCAGATCCGCACTTTTTCGGACTTACAGCAGGAGCTGTCCAGTTACCTTTGTCAGCACACCATGTATTTACACCGGTGTTTTTACCAACTTTTTTACCCAGTGAGGTGGTGTTTGCGTCGAAAAGCATGTCATCGTCCGGACCCATGCTGAATGCACGCCAGGCCAGAGAACCGTCTTTGGCATTGTAGGCAGCAATCCAGCAACGAACGCCGAATTCAGCACCGAAACAACCGGTAAAGACCTTGTCTTTAATCGGATGCGGTGCGTTCGTGTTCGTCATACCACTCGCCGGGCTAACTCCGCGACCTTCTTTGGAGTTAACATCGCCGGTGATCTCGCTACCCTGGAATACGTCCCAGACTACGTCGCCGGTTTTTGCGTTTAAAGCAACCAGTTTGGTATCAGCCTGTTGCAGATAGATCTGCCCCATGCTGTAACCCAGACCACGGTTCACGATGTCGCAGCACATAACAGGAACGGTTTCTGCTTCGTTCTGTTGTGGCTCAAACGACCAGACGATTTCCAGTGTATCCAGGTTGATAGCGAACACATCGTTCGGGAACGATGAATGGATGTACAGGGTGTCGTGCGGCAAGCCGGTAGCACTGGTCGGAAGAACCAGCGGACTTCGGCTTTTATCCCACCGGCGGCACCGAATTCGGCGAACTGAAAAAGGCCGATCTCAAAATGGAGGACGGCAACTATATTTTTGACCTCTATTACGAGGCCTTTGAGGAGAACCTTCCCCAGGATTTCGCCTTGGGCGGCGTATTGAAATTGACCACCCAATCCGGCGTCTACGCCGCGCGGCTCCCGCTTTACCCCGAACCCGTTTCAAGCGGCAGCGCGGAGGGCGGTTCCGCCGCGCCCGCGGCATCGAAGGGCGGCGGCCTGTTCTGGCTGATGCTGTTGTTCGCTTTCCTGGGCGGCATGATTCTCAACCTCATGCCCTGCGTGTTGCCGGTGCTTTCTCTGAAGGTGTTCAGCCTGATCAAGGATGCGGGTGAAAGCGCGCGGCGACGGGTGCAACTCGCCTGGGTTTACACGCTGGGAATTCTGACCAGCTTTCTGGCGCTCTCGCTGTTTTTCGTTGCGGCCAAGGCCGCCGGTGGGGAACTCGGCGTGGGCTTTCAATTTCAAAGCCCCGGCTTTGTGGTGGGGATCAGCGCGCTGATCTTTGTGATGGCCCTGAGCTTTTTCGGCGTCTTCCACTTCGGTTCGCCCAACAGCCAGAAGCTGAACGAGCTCAGCATGAAATCGGGTTATCAGGGCGCCTTTTTCAACGGCATTCTCATGACGCTGCTTTCCACGCCCTGTTCGGCGCCATTCCTGGGCGCGGCCTACGGTTGGGCGCTCACCCAGAGCAATACCGTCATCCTACTTGCTTTCCAGGTGGTGGCCTTCGGCCTGGCCGCTCCCTATCTTTTGCTATGTTACGCGCCCCGGCTGTTGAAGCTTCTGCCCAAGCCCGGCAATTGGATGAACCATTTCAAGGTGATCATGGGCTTTCTGCTGATGGCCACGGTCGTGTGGTTGTTCAGCATCCTCACGGAACTGACCGGGCGCGCGGGCAGCGTGGGCCTGCTGACCTTGCTGGTCGGCCTGGGCCTGGCCGCATGGATTTACGGCCAATCCGCGCAACTCGCGGCCAAGGGCAAGGGCATTGTCCTTACCGTTGCGGCCGCGGCCCTTGCCTGCTACCTGGGCCTGTTCAAGCTGTGGGACATTCGCGAGCCGTTCGCGGACAAGCTGGCGGTTTTGGAAAATCAGCGGCTGGAAATCCTTTCGAGCCAAGACGCCAAGGGCGCTTCCAATATCATCGAGGAGTTGGAGGCCAAGGTAAACTCGGCCGAGAAAACCGCCTGGCTGCCATACAGTCCCACTAACCTGGCGCATTTCAGGAAGCAGGGGCGCATGGTGTTCCTGGACTTCACGGCGGCTTGGTGCCTTACCTGTAAGGCCAATGAAAAACTGGTGTTGGACACCAAAAAGATCCGCACCCTGTTCGCCAATGAGGGCATCGTGGCCATGAAGGCCGACTACACCCACAAGGACGACCACCTGACCCAAATCCTCAAAAGCTACCAGCGCGCGAGCGTGCCCATGTACCTGGTCTACCCCGGCCAGGAAGATGCGATTTTATTGCCCGAGGTAATCACCAAGGCGATCGTGATCGACGCGGTAGAGAAGGCCCGCGTGCAAATGGCGCGCGCCAGTTCCCTGGAAGGCGACGGCGCGGGGGCCGCGGTTCGATAGCTCCGTGCCGCGCACCTGATGCCGGCGGGTATCTTTTCTGAATGTCCGGCCGGTCTTCAGGTCGAGGGCTTTTCCTTGCGCGGGGTCCGTTTGATCCAACTCAAGGCCTGGGAAAAGCTCTGAACACTGCCCTGGTAGCTGCTCAGGCGAAAGAACACCTGGCTGGAGCCCGTGCGGCCGGTCGATGCGGATTGAATGGTAAAGCCATTGTCATCCATAAAAATAAGGGACGATTCCGGAATGGCGGTGCGTTTGTCGTCCGCCTCGAAGCAAAGGTACATCTCCATTCCTCCTTCTGCGCATGGCTCCCTATTCTACCCAAAGGGCTCCTTTTCTCGAAACAAAAACCCAGGGGAACGCGTGAGCTTGAGGAATTGGCCGACGGCCGGGGCGGGCTTTCCGCGGATCTCGATGAGCTTCCCGGGCGAAAACGACCCGCCCGTGAGGGCTCAAACCGCGTACAAATTACACAACCAACCGAGAAATCGAGCTTCTCATCGGTTTCCCCTCGGGAAGCGGCTGTAAACCCAGCGACTCTCCGACGCTACCCACTTCCGGCCCAGGGCCAGGCCCGGCTCTCCGTGGAGACCGGATACGAATGCATCCGGATACACCTCGGTGTCCGGAAGCAGTTCATATTTATTCGCGGAAAGCTGGATGCACTCGGTGAACGTTTCCACATCGACCTGTGGCTGATCCGTTTTGGTGGGATTGAAATCGCCGAGTAGGGAAACCACATAATATAGACCGATGCGGTTATCGGCCAGGGATATGCCGGCGGGAATGGCGTGCAAAGGTTCACCCGCGTGCTGTTCGCAGATCCGGCGGCAGGGCTCGCCCGTGCGCTCGCGGTTGATGCGTTCCAGCAGGTCAAATGATATTTGGCATAGGCGGTCGGGAACCGCTACCGGAATACGCTTCGTTAACCGAAGCTTTTTATCAAAAAGTAGCAGTTCGAGCTGTGAGGGGATCCATACTAGCCAATGGTCGTTGAATGGAACCGAATGAAGGATCGTCTGATCGGAAATACTGGTAAGATCCTGGAGGGGCAAACTTTTCTCCCATACACCGCCACCGGGGTCATAGGCCTTGAAAACCAGACGATCCTGGCCCGCCATGCCGCCGATTTACAACCGTCCATCGATGAGATCCACGGTGGAAGCGAAGGAGATTCCGCTCACCTCGTGGCGGGTTTTGCGCCCATCCGGAGCATGGACCCAAATTTCCCATGGCGCCATTCGTTGGCCCGTGATCAGATGATCGCCGGACTGGATGAAGAGATTCACCTGTTCAAAAGAACCCTCCAGCAGCTTCTTGTTTCCCTGGTGGAAGGCCACCACGTGGTCACCTAAACGAAAATAACCGACGGGGGAGGGTGTTTTTTGCACCAATACCTGGCGGGCGCGGTAGAAGAGCTCGTCCCGCGATAGATTTTGGATGTCCGGGCCCGGCTCTTGAAATGCCGGACCCTGAATGGAAACCAGCGTCCATATCAGGAAATAGGCCGTGCGGCCAGGGCCTCTGTGGATTGAAATGTTCATTGTAATATTTTCTTTTGCTGAGCGAAGGGTGTGGTATGTAGAAGTATACTACTGGTTTATATTCGCAGTCAATTCTTTATTTCTTGAGATTTAAATATTCATATCGAACATGTTTTAGCCCGCGAATAATTATAAGCCGGGATGGGGGCGGGCCTGTAATCCAGGTCTGTTTCCCCGGCCTCCGTGCGCGCTGTTTCTCCGTGGTTGGCAATGCCTTCAGCCCCTGCCGAGCTTGGTTCCCTAGTCGCCCTGGCGGTCAAAATCTTTACTCTTGTATGGCGTTTTCAAGCGCCAAGGCTCCAGCCTTCAGAGAGCAGAACCCAGATGGCAGCGGGAAAAGTTTGTGCTTTCTGATTTCTGCCCTCTGACCTCTGTCTTCTGAGTGATACCGATGGGCTGTCTTCACTAAGCCTAGA
>JBGTRP010000700.1:0-4258 GCA_041940685.1 Acanthopleuribacteraceae bacterium | reverse complement strand
CATTGATCCTTTCCGCCTTTTTTAACGCGGCCCTCACCGGCATGGTGGCGCCGCTGATGAATGATGTGATGACGGATCAGCCGGAGACCTCGGTAAGCCGGGCGGATGAAATATTTGCCTACAAGGACAAGCTGGAAAGCCTCAAGCGTTGGTTGGAAGCGCGCGGCGTCCCCATCCAGGCTCTGGAGGCGCAGAGCAAAGGGCCGGATCTGCTCAACCCTCTGCCTTGGGCGGTGATGGTATTTTTGATTTTTTGCCTGCAGGCGCTTTTCGATTTTTTGGGAACCTATACCATGGGACGGCTGGGGTTGTGGGTGGTGGTGGAATTGCGCCAAGCCATCATCGACCGCTTGCTTTTCCTTTCCATGCGGTTCTTTAAAAATTTCAGCACGGGCGAGATCCTAACCCGCATCAATACCGATGTGCTGCGGGTGCAGAACGCGATTTCGGTCAAACTTGGCGAGATGATCAAGGAATTCGCCAATAGCGGGGTCTTTTTGGTATTCGCCTTTGTGCTCAACTGGAAGCTGTCCCTGACCTTATTCATTTTGGTCCCCCTGGTTGGAGCGCCCATCGCCTACTTCACCCGCAAGATTCGCAAATACGCCTCCAAGTCGCAGTCCTTTTTGGGGGTGCTCACCGGTCATCTGAAGGAAGTGTTGGTGGGGATCGGCATTGTCAAGGGTTTTGGCACCGAGCGCTTCGAATCGCAAAGATTGGCCGCGGAGAATCGATCCTTTCTGAAATACGCGCTCCGCGAGCTCAAGATCGTGGCCATGACCACGCCCATCATGAGTCTGATCGGCATGCTGATCATCCTGACCTTTGTCTGTTACGGCGGCCTGGCGATTCAGGGCGGCTCCATGACGCGCGGCGATTTTCTCTTGTACGTGCTGGTGGTCTACCAACTCTACCAGCCCATCAAACGCATCGCGCGGGCCAACAGCGAAATTCAACAGGCCGTGGGCGTGATGCCGCGGATCCAGGAATTTTTGGAATGGCGGAACGAGATAGTAGAACCGGAGAAGCCGCAACGCTTTCCCGATTTCCCCCATATTCGGGAAATTCACTTTAAGGACGTTGGTTTCCGCTATGAGGAAAAGGATGGCGCCGAGCCGGTGCTCGAGGACATCGACCTCAAGGTGGAGCGCGGAACGGTGCTGGCGCTGGTGGGCGCATCCGGAAGCGGCAAATCCACCCTGGTCAGTTTATTGCCGCGATTTTACGATGTGAAACAGGGCGCGATCACCCTGAATGGCCTGGACATCCGCGCCATGGCCAAGGCGGATCTGCGCGGCCTGATCGGGATCGTGACCCAGGACACCATTCTCTTCGATGACACGGTCCATAACAACATCGCCTACGGGTTGGAGGGCGTTTCGCGGGAACGGGTGGTCGCCGCGGCGGAGAAGGCGTTCGCCCATCCCTTCATCAGCGAACTGAGCGAGGGTTATGATACGCGAATAGGCGAGGGAGGAGGCAATCTCTCGGGCGGGCAAAAACAGCGTATTTCGATTGCCCGCGCCATTTTGAAGGATGCGCCTATCCTCATCCTGGATGAGGCGACCTCCGCCCTGGATACCGAATCCGAACGCGAGGTGCAGATGGCGCTGGAAAACCTGATGAAAGAGAAAACGACCTTCGTCATTGCCCATCGGCTCTCCACCATTCGCCAGGCGCATCATATCGTGGTGATGCACCGCGGTCATATCGTGGAGCGGGGAGATCACGAATCCTTGCTGGCCGCCAAGGGGATCTACCGCAAGTTGGTACAAATGCAGGAGGAGGGTCTCGATGCTCTTTAGCATGACCGGCTATGGCGAGTTCGCCGAGGAGACCGAGGCCATACGCGCCGGTTTCCGCATCAAAACCGTCAACAACAAGTTTCTCGACGTCAATATCAAGCTTCCTTTTGATTTGATATACATGGAGCCCGAATTGCGGGAGCTGGTGAAATCGAACTTCTTTCGCGGCCGGCTGGATATTTTCAGTGAGATCGAGATCCGCGATGAGGAAGTCACCCCGGCTTCGCCCATCAACCGCCCCCGCCTACGGCAGCTCACCGAGCTTTGCGGGCAAATGAAGGAGTCCTTCGACATCGGCGGCCGCCTCGATGTCAATACCCTCATCCAGACCGCGGACCTGACGCTGACGCGGCGGGTGGGGTTTCGTTTGCCCGAGTCCATGGAGGCGTTGATCAAACGCGCTTTGGTGGGCGCCATGGAAAAAGTTCACGAGAGCCGGCGCATCGAGGGTTCGGCGCTCAAAGAAGATATGCTGGCACGACTGGACCATGTCGCCGAGGAGGCCGCGTCCCTGGAGGCGCGTGCGGATGCGCGGCGAGCCGAGTTGCGCGAGCAAATCCTCGCTCGCGTAAAAATCCTGCTGGAAGAAGCCCAACTCGACGAGCATCGCCTCAACCAGGAGTTGATCTATTACGCGGATCGGCTCGATATCACCGAGGAGCTTACCCGGCTCAAGGCCCATCAGGACCGCACGCGCCGATTGCTGGGCTCGGGCAAGAGACCGCTCGGCAAAGAGCTCGACTTCATGATGCAGGAGCAAATGCGGGAGGTAACCACCATCGGCAACAAGGCCAAGCATCCTGAAATCGCCAAATCGGTGGTGAAAATGAAGACCGAATATGAAAAAATTAGGGAACAGGTGCAAAACATCGAGTAGAACGCGTCCGGCGTTTCCAATGAAGTCGGGCGGTACGCGATGCGGCGCCAGGAGGAGAAATACGCGGCGTGAGCGATGAAACACCAAAAGGTAGTATCTACGTCATTACCGGGCCCTCGGGGACGGGAAAAACCACGCTGCTCACCAGGTTGGTGGAGGAAGATCCGCGACTCTTCTTTTCCGTGAGCCATACGACTCGGGAACCCCGCCAGGGAGAGCGGAACGGCGTAGACTATCATTTCGTGGACGAGAGCGCCTTCCGGAAGCTTGTCGCGGCCGACGCCTTCCTCGAATGGGCCGAAGTCCATCAGTTCCTCTACGGGACCGCGCTTGAATCCGTGGCTCGCGGTACGAGGAACGGACGCGATGTTTTGCTGGATATCGATGTCGCTGGCGCCGCCCAGGTGCGGCGCCGGTTGCCCGAGTCCGTTTCCATTTTCCTCCTACCACCGGATTTCGCCAACCTGGCCGACCGTTTGAAAAAGCGGGCCAAGGATGACCAGGCCACCATCGAGAGACGCCTGCGCAATGCACGCGGCGAAATCACGCGCGCGTCCCATTTTGATTACGTGCTCGTCAACGACCACTTGGAAAGTTGTTACCAGAAATTGAAACTGGTGGTGGAAGCGCAACGCCACCGGGCCTCTCGGAACCAACATAGGATCTCCAAAATCATTGAATCTTTTCCCGAAAATCGGTAGAATAGCTGTTTTGTCCGTGTGGCCAATCATTTGACACGGACCCCCAAATCACCCCATGCCCCTGGAAAGGGGTTTGCGGGACCTCTTCCATCCACGCGAAGTGAGAAATTCAAGGACACGGAGTTGCCATCTTATGAAAATCCCCGAGGACGTGGGTTCAAAATATCGCTATATCATTCTGGCGGGTCAACGGGTGGCCCAACTTCAAAAGGGCGCCAAGCCGCGCCTGGAAGAGCTGGACGATGAATACCTGAAAGAACGTGCGGCTGACGTACGTGATATCGGTAAACGTCTGCTGCGCAATATTCTTTGCATGCCTATCATCGACCTGAGCGCCATTCAGGACGAAGTGATTCTGGTTGCTGCTGACCTGACCCCGTCAGAAACCGCACAGCTGAACCTGAACAAGGTGCTGGGCTTTATCACCGACGCGGGCGGCCGTACTTCCCACACCTCCATCATGGCGCGCTCCCTGGAACTGCCGGCAATCGTAGGCACCAGCGACGTCACCAAGCAGGTGAAGAACGACGATTACCTGATTCTGGACGCGGTTAACAATAAAATTTACGTTAACCCAACCGCTGACGTTATCGATCAGTTGAAAGCCGAACAGAACCAGTACGTGACCGAGAAAAACGATCTGGCCAAGCTGAAAGACCTGCCGGCGATTACGCTGGACGGGCATCAGGTTGAAGTCTGTGCCAACATCGGCACCGTGCGCGACGTCGCAGGTGCAGAGCGCAACGGCGCTGAAGGTGTCGGCCTGTATCGTACCGAATTCCTGTTCATGGACCGCGACTCACTGCCGACCGAAGACGAGCAGTTCCAGGCCTATAAAGCCGTTGCTGAAGCCGTCGGCGCGCAGGCCGTGATCG
>JBGTRP010000699.1:0-4270 GCA_041940685.1 Acanthopleuribacteraceae bacterium | reverse complement strand
GGCCGCAATCTCGAGGAGGCGCAAAGGCTCGCGGAAATGGCAGAGCTATTGGAGGCTCAGGAGGAAAGAGGCGGAGAGGCCCTGGAAAAGGCTCGGTCCGAACTCGCGGCGCTGGCCGAGAAACTGGCGGCCGGCAACGAGGCCTTGGCCGATGCGCTGGCAACGGATGCGGAATCCCTTATCTCGCCGGACGGTCCGAGCGAGGGTTCGCGCATGCTTTCCGAAACGCTCGCGCGGGCCGCCTCGGACCTGCAACAACGGCTTGAACAACTGCAACAAAACCGAGTCCTCGACCCGGCGACGCTTGAAAATTTAACCTCCAGTGGTAACGACGACCCCAACCAAGCGCTACGCGAGTTCCTCGACCAGGAGTTGAGAGACCAATACCCGAATCTCGCGGGTGTTTGCGAGGCCGAGGGTTCCTCGCCATTGATCGGTTCCGGCGGCATCACGCGCGGCAGGGGCGACGCCCCACTGACCTGGGTAGACGAGGCGCTCGAAACCGAGGTTTCCTTCGAACCGAAAGTTTTGCCGCCAGGTTATGGATGGGACCCCGAAAAGACCATAAAGCTGGGCGACCGAATCGCGGCTCCTGAAGCGATTCCGGATTCGGGGGCCGAATTCGGGGCCTTGGGAGAAACTCAAAAAGGGCAGGGCGGTGCCTTCACCACGCCGGTTCTACCCATGCACCGCGGCGCGGTTCAGCGCTATTTCACCACCTCCGACCCCAAACATCCGAGATAAGGCCTTTTTTCTATTTTCGCGCGGCCCCTCAAAGGCTAGCGCGCGCCGGTGAAAACCCGATGGTTGGCCATGTTTTTTCACCTATGCTACAACAACAAATTAAAGAAGGTGCTCCATGACCGACCCAACCCCCGACAAGGAAACCCTGCTATCACCCGCGGAAATCCAAAAAGCCACCGACATTACCGGCCGCATCCTCGAACAGATGGATCGCGTATTGCTCGGCAGGCACGAATTGCACCGCCGCGTGGTCATCGCGCTTTTATGCCGGGGCCATGTGCTTCTGGAAGGTATGCCGGGTTTGGGAAAGACGGCGCTTATCAAGGGATTGGGCCAAATTCTGGACCTGGAATTTAAGCGGGTGCAATTCACACCGGATCTGATGCCCAGCGATATTCTAGGCGGCCATATCCTGCAGCAGGATGAGAGCGGCTCCCGCGAGATGGCGTTTCGGCCCGGGCCCGTATTCACCAATATCCTGCTGGCCGATGAAATCAACCGCGCCTCGCCCAAAACGCAGGCAGCTCTGTTGGAAGCCATGCAGGAAGCCTCGGTCACCCTGCTGGGGACCACGCGCCAGTTGCCCGATCCTTTTTTCGTTCTAGCCTCGCAAAACCCCATCGACCTGGAGGGTACCTATCCCCTTCCCGAGGCGCAACTGGATCGCTTTCTCTTTAAGCTCAACCTGGAAGGCTTGGACGCCGACACCATGAGCGCGATCATTTGCGGCCGCCGCGGCGGTCAGGCGCCTCCGGTGGAATGGCGCGCCAACCGCGATGACCTGGCCCTCTTATTCGCCGCCATGAGCCGTATTTTTTTGCCTAAGAAGGTAGGCCATTACATGGCCAGGCTCGTGGCCGCGAGCCGGCCCGAGGTAAGCGCCGCTCCGGAAGAGATCCGGCGTTATGTGGCCTTCGGCGCCTCGCCCCGCGCCGCGATCGCCATGGCGGAGGCCGCCCGCGCACATGCGCTGATGCAAGGCCGGCCCACGGTGGGGTTCGAGGATGTCAAGCAAGTTGCGGAACCCGTATTGAACCACCGCCTGATTCTCAACTACCAGGCAAAAATGGACCGCGTTCCCGCCAGCCGCCTCATCCAAGATCTGCTGCAACGGGTGGAGGAAACCGACCTGAACCTGCCTGCCGAAATCTCCGTGTCCCACGTGGGCGGCGGGGAGGCCTGATCGGTGCGCTATTTTTTGTTCAAACACCGCGTTCTCGCGTTGATGCTGGCGAGCGGTCCCTGGCTTCCCGCGATGGAAACCATCTCCGAATCCTTTGACAGCTTCGAAATCAGCTGCAGGTTCCTACCCAACCTGTCCGGAGCCTGGGGTTATGTCACGTTGGAAATGGAATTTGCAAGCAAGACGCCGTCTGCCCTGGAGCTCGAATTGCGCATGCACAACCTAGGCTCCAGAAGAAGTTGGCGGGTTTCTCAGGATATCTCCAAGCGCATTCGACTTGAACCCGGAGGCCGGGCGCTTGTGCGCGTGCGGACATGGTCCCGCCTGCCGACGCCCGACATGCTCTATATTCGGATTATCCGGGGCGGGCCCCGCGAGATCCACGAGGTGACGCTTCCCGCGCCCACCGACTACTGGCCCAGGCATTACCAGGGAGGGCCCAACAATGTGCTGACCAGCACGGAGATTGGGGGAGACTTTATTTCCTGGTCCGTCGCGGCCTTGGAGCCGAATCCCGATTTCTGGCTGGGGCCACCCGGCGGATCCGGCCGAAGCTTTGAAAAAGATTTGTTTCGCGCTACTTCAGAATCCGTGAGTAACTGGGGTGGTTCCTGGCTGGATTTCTCTCCTTTTCAAATGGTGGTTTTGACCGCGGAGGAGTGGGAGTCGCTGCCGCGACCCAAACGGACCGCGCTTGAAAGCTATATCGAGTGCGGGGGCGTTCTCCTCCTTCAGGGATCATCTTTCCTCCCATCGGGGACCTGGCGCCCTCGCGGCGTCTCGGTGGACGGTGTTTCCAGCTTCCATTCGGGGTTTGGGGTCATCCATGCCACTCAAGCGGACCTGGAGACGCTCGAGGCGCCACAATGGGCCGAGATTTGGCGCGCGCCCTTCGAGACAAGCCAGCTTTTGGACACCAATCCCCAAATTATGAATCTGCACAAGCGCCTACCCGTGGTTTCCCATCTCCGCATTCCGGTCAAGCGCTTCTTTTTCCTGATGTTGGTGTTTGTCATCGTCATGGGACCCATCAATATGGTGATGCTGGCGAAAAAAAATCGCCGCATCTGGATCTTATTAACGGTGCCCCTCATCTCCATTATCGGCACGCTCGCCGTACTGTGCTTCGCACTGTTCACCGAGGGCATCGGCATTTCCCTTCGCCAGGAAGGCGTCACCCTACTTGACGAGTCCCGCAAGCGCGCGGTGAGTTTGGGGTTCCACGCCATTCACTCTCCACTTTCACTGGGCCGCGCAATGCGGTTCTCCGCCACCACGGAAATCTCGCCTCTATTGGACCAAAGCAGCGTTCACCCGCTTTCCGCGGACTGGACAGAGGGTCAAGATCTCGGCTCGGGCTGGGTGCTTTCACGGGTTCCCTTCTATTACAAGACCAGGAGCAACGAGTTGCGCCGGGAGCGGCTCGGCGTCCAGGCCTTGGATTCCGACCGCCTGGAGGTCACCAATGGATTGGGCGCCTCCATTGAACGGCTCTATCTCACCGACGCGGAGGGGACCCTTTACCATGCGGATTCCATTCCCGCGGGCGGCAAGGGCGTCGCCGAACGCATGGGCGGCGTTCAACAAGAGGGGGCAAATGTTTGGCGCTCCCTTTTCAATTCCGACTGGCGGCTGGAATCCGGAGGGGTTCAGGCCCTTTTAAACCGGCCCGGCCTCCTGCATCCCCATGAAAACGCTTACCTGGCCCTTCTCGACGGCGCCCCTTTCCACGAGCAACCCTTGCCAAAGGTGGCCAATTACCGTGGCCGCACGCTCGTGTATGGTTTGCGGGGGCGCGAGCCATGAGCATTCAGGTGTTGAATCTAAAAAAATATTTTGGCGCAACAAGGGCGGTGGACGACATTTCCTTTCAGGTCGGCCCGGGTCAGGTTTACGGATTTGTCGGCCCCAACGGCGCGGGTAAAACCACCACCATGCGGATCATGGCCACGCTGGAGGAACCCAGCTCGGGCGATATCTTCATCGACGGTCACTCCGTAACCCAGGAGCCTGACAAGGTTCGTGGCCGTATCGGCTACGTGCCCGACTCCCTGCCCTCGCCCAGCCACACCACGGTCTTCGACCTATTAGACTTTTTTGCACGAGCGCAGGGCTTGCGCGGCGCGCATAGAAAAGAGGTCTTACAGGAAATCGAGGAGTTCACCAACCTCGCCCCCCTGCGGAACAAGCTGGTAACCCAGTGCTCCAAGGGCATGAAGCAACGGGTAAGCCTGGCCCGCGCCCTGCTTCATGACGTCGGGGATCTTCACCTTCTTGACGGTGCCGCGGTCGTCGACCGAGACCTCGATGGTCTGCCCCATCATGTCGAGGACGGGATCGAAC
>JBGTRP010000698.1:0-4278 GCA_041940685.1 Acanthopleuribacteraceae bacterium | reverse complement strand
TGTGCGGACCCAAATTCTGTTCCATGAAGATCACCCAAGACGTGCGCGAATACGCGGCCAATCACAAGCTCAGCATCGGCGATGCCCTGGAAGAGGGTATGCGCGAGAAATCCGAGGAATTCAAAGCCTTGGGTTCCGAGGTTTACGTCAAGGTCGATTAGCATGCAAAAGGTGGCGATCGCGGGCGCGGGCCTGATCGGACGATTGCTCGCGCTTCAATTGGTCTCGGCCGGCTATCGGGTCACGCTGTTTGACCGCGACCGGGTAACCGGCACCGAGAGCTGCGCCTACGCGGGCGCCGGCATGCTCGCGCCCTACGCGGAGATGGACAAATCCGAACCCCTGGTCGCCGCATTGGGCGAACGCTCGCTGGAGCTTTGGCCCAGTCTGCTGCGGCAGCTCGGCCGGGAGGTATTTTACCAACGTGACGGCACCCTCATCCTGGCCCATTCGCGCGATACGCCCGAACTTGAAGCGCTGATCGCCCTGATCGCGCGCAAGCTACCCGGCAGGGAGGTCGCGCATCCCGTGGATGGCGACCGGGTCGCCCGGCTGGAGCCGGAGCTCGCGAGCCGCTTCACACGGGGGTTATGGCTTCCCCACGAGGGTCAATTGGAGCCTCGCCAGTTGCTGCCCGCCCTCGCGGACGCAATTCTTGAAAAGGGCGCTGCTTGGCAACCGCGAACGGAAATCCTCTCCATTTCGCCCTTCCAGTTGGAAACCGTGGACGGGCGAAAACGGTTCGACTTGGTGGTGGATTGTCGCGGACTGGGCGCCAAACCCGAAATCCCGGAACTCAGGGGTGTCCGCGGCGAATTGCTGCGCCTGTATGCGCCGGAGGTGCGCCTTACCCGGCCGATTCGGCTCATGCACCCGCGTTATCCGCTCTACATCGCGCCCCGGCCCGGCCACATCTACCTGGTGGGCGCCACCAGCATCGAGAGCGAGGATCGGGGTCCGCTCACCGTCCGCTCTTCCCTGGAGTTGTTATCCGCGGCCTATAGCCTGCACCCGGGGTTCGCGGAGGCTCAGGTGGTGGACAGCGCGGTGGATTGCCGGCCCGCTCTGCCCGAACACCTCCCCGCCATTTTTCGGGCGCCCGGCTTGATGCGCATCAACGGGCTCTACCGCCATGGATTCCTGGTGGCGCCCGCGCTCGCCGAGCTGGCCTTTGACCTGTTCACGGAGGGTCCGGTGCGCTATGCTAGTTTGGTCAGAGAGGTTGAACATGCTGAAACTTTGGGTTAACGGCGAGGAAAGGGAATTGGCCGCGCCCTGCGCCTTGGATCAGGCGTTGAAATCCCTGGGCCATGAGCGCGGTCGCTTTGCCGTCGCCATCGATGGCGATTTCGTGCCTCGCCACGCCTATGCTTCCTTTGCCATCAACGGCGGTGAGCATCTGGAAATTCTGACGCCCATGCAAGGGGGATGAGCATGTGGTCGGTCGGCGGCGAAAAGCTCGCCAGCAGGATGATGATCGGCACCGCGCAGTATCCTTCTCCCGAAATCATGCGCCGCGCCATTCGCGCCTCAGGCGCCGAGGTGGTCACGGTCTCTCTGCGCCGCCAGGCGCCCGATCGGGAGGGAGGCCGATCCTTTTGGGAGCTGGTGCGGGAGTTGGGGCTTCGCTTCCTGCCCAACACGGCCGGCTGCAAGACCGTCAAGGAAGCCGTAACCCTGGCCCAAATGGCGCGCGAACTCTTTGATACGAACTGGATCAAGCTGGAGGTGGTGGGCGACGATTACAACCTGCAGCCAGACCCTTTCGGCCTCTTGGAAGCCGCCAAGGAGTTGATCCGCCAGGGTTTCGAGGTGTTTCCCTATTGCACGGACGATCTGGTGCTCTGCCAAAAGCTGGTGGAGGCGGGCTGTCGGGTGGTCATGCCTTGGGCCTCTCCGATCGGGTCCGGACAAGGCCTGCTCAATCCATTCAATCTGAGAGTCATTCGCGAACGGCTCCAGGACGTGCAAATCATCATCGACGCTGGCATCGGCACGCCCTCGCACGCGGCCCAAGCCATGGAAATGGGTTTTGACGGCGTACTGATCAACAGCGCGGTCGCCCTGGCTCAGGATCCGGTCCAAATGGCGCAAGCCTTCTCGCTTGCCATCAAGGCCGGACGCGCGGCGCTCCACGCGGGACCCATGCCGAAACGGGATTTTGCCCGCCCCAGCACCCCAACCCTGGGCACTCCATTCTGGCATGGGGAGCCGCGATGATCGCCTGGACCATTGCCGGGTCGGATTCCGGCGGAGGCGCGGGCATTCAGGCCGATCTCAAGACCTTTCACGCGCTGGGCGTACACGGCTGCAGCATTCTTACCGCGCTAACCGCGCAAAACACGCAAAGCGTTTCCCTGGTCGAATTTCCTTCCATGGAGATGATCGACGCCCAGTTTTCCGCGCTGGCCGAGGATCTTCCGCCCAAGGCCGTCAAAACCGGCATGTTGGGCCGCGCCGACATCATCCGCCAGGTAGCTCAACGCCTTGCCGGCCTGGATTGCCGGATCGTCTGCGATCCCGTGATGGTCGCCACCAGCGGTGGCGTTTTGTTGGAAGACGATGCCCGCGACGCCCTTGTAAAGAGCCTCTTCCCATTGGTCCATGTCCTGACGCCCAATCTACCCGAGGCCGAAGCGCTGTGCGGATTTTCCATTTCCGATGCGGTCACGACCGAGGCGGCGGGCCGGCGCATGCTCGACATGGGCGTGGGCGGCGTTTTGATCAAGGGCGGCCATCGCGAGGCCGGCGATTGCCTCGATTACTGGTGCGCCCCCGAGCGTTCTTTCTGGTTGCGTGGAGAACGGCTGGATACGCCTCATACCCACGGTTCCGGCTGTACCCTCGCCGCGGCCATCACGGCCTGCCTGGCCCGGGGCATCGAGGTTGAAGACGCCCTGGTTTTGGGGAAGGCTTTCGTGACCGCCGCCATCCGCGCCGGCGGCCGTGTGGGTGGCGGCTTCCGGCCCGTTCACCCAACCGGCTGGCCCGACAATCCCCGCGACATACCCCGCCTGCTGCCGGAACCGCCCTCGGCCGCCCCCTTGCCCGCATTTCCGTCGACCGGCCCCGAACCGCTTGGTTTTTATCCCATCGTGGATCGCGCGGCCTGGTTGGAGCGGCTGCTTCCATTGGGCGTAACCACGGTACAGTTGAGGATCAAGGACCTTCACGGGCAATCCCTTGAAGACGAGGTGATTCACGCGATAGATCTCGCCCGCGCCTCGGGCGCGCGCCTCTTTATCAATGACTACTGGAAGTTGGCGTTAAAACATCGCGCCTATGGCGTTCACCTGGGACAGGAGGACTTGGCGGATGCCGACCTTCCGGCGTTGGCGCGGGCTGGAATCCGACTCGGGCTGAGCACCCACTCCCATACCGAATTAGCCCGGGCGCTCGCGGCCAAACCCTCCTACCTGGCGCTTGGCCCCATCTACGAAACCACGATCAAGAAAATGCCCTTCGCGCCCCAGGGCCTCCAGCGCCTGACAGAATGGCGCCGGTTAACAGATGTGCCGTTGGTCGCCATCGGCGGCATCAACCTGAAACGCGCGGAGGGGGTGCTCGCCGCGGGCGCGGACAGCATCGCGGTCATCACCGCGCTCACCCAAGCGCCGAACCCCGAGGACGCGACTCGCGCATTTCTCGCCATCCACGAGGCGGTCGCGCCCAAGTTCACCTAAACCAAGACCCTCGGCCAAAGGAGGGTGAATCGGGAGGATGTATGGAAACCAAGCGAACGCTGCGATTGGGCCTTGCCGGTCTCAACCAGACGCCGCTCGATTGGCGCGGGAACATGCGCCGCATTCGGCGCGTCTGGCGGGAAGCCCGGGAGCGCGGCATTCAGGTTCTCTGTTTTCCGGAACTGACCCTGTCCGGGTACAGTTGCGAGGACGCCTTTCTTCACCCCGATACCGGCCGTAGAGCCTTCGATTATGTCAAGGAATTGGCCGCCGACTGCGGCGATGAAATCGTATTGGTGGGCTGTCCCTTTTGGCTGCACGGAGAGCTCTACAACGCCATGGTTCTTCTGAACCAGGGTCGGATTCGCGGAATTACGCTCAAATGCCACCTTGCGCGGGAGGGCATCCATTACGAGCCCCGTTGGTTCCGACCCTGGAAGGTCGGGGAAAAAACCATTTTGCGAATCGACGACAGGGACGTGCCCGTGGGCACCCTGACATATGAAGCAGGGGGCCTTATTTTCAGCTTGGAAATCTGCGAGGACGCATGGGTAAAACCCGATCAGCGGCCGTGCCGCCTGGTTCGCGGCGCGCA
>JBGTRP010000697.1:0-4283 GCA_041940685.1 Acanthopleuribacteraceae bacterium | reverse complement strand
GGGCATGGCTGCCGATGCTGTCATAGAGCACATGCACCGCAACCCCTTGAGCGGCTTTTTCAAGGAGTAGCGCCTGCAGCCTCATGCCCAGGTCATCGTCCTTGATAATGAAAAACTGCACCAGGACCACTTCTTTCGCACTGCGGATGGCAGCGAAGATCGCGTCGAAAGTGGCCGTGCCATTGATCAGCAACCGTACCGAGTTGTTTGCCAGGCAAGGCATGCGCCCCAGCCTGGGCATCGCGCGCAGTGAGGCGTACGCCTTGGAGTTACGTGCCGCGAGAGCTTCTTCGACCCACGGGCGCCAGCTCAGATGGGTGATGGCTTCACGCATTTCCTGGTTGGCATCGCGTCGGGCGCGAATGTAATCGTCAAAAGTGCTACGACCAAAAATCAGATACGGGATCAGCGTGACGTAAGGAATAAAGAACAGCGACATGGCCCAGGCAATCGAGCCCTGCGCAGTCCTGACCGTAAAACCCCGCCTCACCGACTGACGCCCACATCATTCGGGGCCAGGCCATCGAAAAGGGCTCGCCAACCCTTGAAGGCGTTCGTTTCCTCAGAGCAACGGAACCCATGCTTCCTTCATGGCAGATGGAAACCGTCCAAACGGGCCCACAAAAGTCCCTGCCAGGGGAATTCTCGCCACCTCATGATGGCCTGGCCCCAATAAAGCCATTGCGACCCAGGCAGTTACAGGAAGGGTGAATGGGGCTAGGCCATCAAATGGGTTGGGAAGAGCGTCCTCGGGGGCCATTATTTTTTGGGTTTTTTTCGTGCGCGCTTCGTGCGGCCTCGTAGTTTGGCCATGGCGGCTTTGGTGTTCTTTTTCGTCGATTTGGCGCGAGCGGGTGGTCGGGATTGGTCGGCTACATCCCGCTGGCCGATGTACTGGGCCAGGGACGCCACGGTGGGATGGCGAAACAACGCCAGAATGGGTAAGGAACCGGGAAAATGGGTTTGCAGTTTTTCAAGGACCTTCATCAACAAAAGGCTGTGACCACCGATATCAAAGAAATTGTCGTGCAGTCCCACCCGCTCCCGGCCCAGAGCTTCCGCCCAAATGGCGGCAATCGTCTTTTCGGTCTCGCCGCTCGGCGCGCGCTCCGATGTTTCCTCCTCGACTGGGACCGCCTTGGGCCGAGGTAGAGCGGCTCGGTCCAGCTTGCCGTTGGCGTTGAGGGGAAGCGCTTCCAACGTAATGTAATCCGTGGGCAACATGTAGGCGGGTAAGTGTTCGGCCAGCATGTGACGGATCATGCCCACGGCCCCGTCGCCATGGATCGGACCGGCCAAATACGCCACCAGCCGTATCTCGGCTCTTTCCTTCAGCGTCAGAACCGCGGCCTGGCCCACGCCCGGCAGAGCCAGCAGGGCCGCCTCGATTTCCGCGGGCTCCACGCGATAGCCGCGCAGCTTGAGCTGCCGATCGATACGACCATGGAACTCAAGAATGCCCTGGGCAAGAAACCGCACACGGTCGCCGCTACAGTAGAGCCGCTCTCCCGGGGCTACACCCGAGATGCGGCCCGCCCAGGGATGAGGAACGAAAAGCGCCGCCGTTTGACCGGGCCGGTTCAGGTAACCACGGGCGAGACCATCACCCCCGATATAGAGCAACCCTCGTGCGCCAAGGGGTGCGGGCTCCAGATGCGGGTCCAATACCCAAACGCGGGTGTTGGCGATGGGTCGGCCGATGGGCACCGTGGCGGCCATGTCCGATTCCCCGCGAATCGGGTGGCAACAAGTGAAGGTAGTTCCCTCTGTAGGCCCGTAACCGTTGATCAACAAGGTTTGGCCCGGATGCTCCAGCCACCTGAGTACGGTAGCGCGTGGCAGCACATCGCCGCCTGCCAGTAGTTGACGGAGGCCTTTGAGCTGATCGAGGCGCGAGTCTACCATCAGTTGGAACAGATTCGCGGTCAGCCATAACGTGGTTACCCTCCGGCTCAGGATCATGTCGGCTACCTGATCCAGAGAAGGGGGGCCGGGCGGATGAACCACCAAACGGCCGCCGTTCAGCAATGGACCCCAGATTTCCAGGGTGGAGGCATCGAAGGAAAGCGGCGCCAATTGCAGGAAAACCTGATCCGCGTCCAGGTCGGCGAAAGCATTGTTCTTGACCAGGCGCGAGACATTGCGGTGGGTGACGGCCACGCCCTTGGGGGTTCCGGTCGACCCAGACGTGAACATCAGATAGGCCAGGTTTTCCGAGGCAACCGGCGGCATCGCGCCGCCTCTCGGCGCCTTCTCATCATCACCGTCCGGCTCCAGGGAAAGGATAACCGCTGCGCCTTGGGGTATCCGTTTCGCATTATGCGCATCGGCCAGCCAGACACGAGCACCCACCCACTCGGCCAGGGCCGTGAATCGGGCCGGGGGCTGGCCCGGCTCCAACGGCAAATAAGCGCCACCCACCTTGAGAACGGCCAAAATACACGCAATAAAATGCTCCGAACGGTCCGCGAGAACCGCTACCGGGCTTTCCAGCCTCACTCCGGCGCGAGAAAGGCGGTAGGCGATGATTTCGGCCCGCTGATGCAAGCAACGATAGCTGATACTTCTTTCCGGTCCGCGCTGCTCACCCTCGGACGTCGCCAACGCAATTGCATCTGGGGTTCGCGCAACCTGATCCGCGAAAAGGCCGACCAGGTTTTGTTCCCGTGGATAGTCCCTTTCCCCGCCGCTCCAACGAGTCAACAACTGGCTACGTTCTTCTGGACCCGAGAGCGGCAAGCGTGAAATGCGCGTCGTGGGTTCTGCTGCCAAGGCCTCCAGCATTACTTGGAATTGCCCGCTCAGGCGGAGCATGGTTTCGCCTTTGAAAAGGTCCGTATTGTACTCCCAAAATGCCTCGATACGACCCTCGGTCTCCCTCATCTCCAGGGTAAGGTCAAATTTGGCCGAACGCTTATCGGGCTCCAACAAACAGCCCCGCAAGCCGGGAAGAGCGGGGGTGGCAAGAGGCGCATTCTGTAAGGCGAACATGACTTGAACCAAGGGCGCGAACCCAAGCTGGCGACGCGGTTCCAACGCCTCGACCAATTGCTCGAAGGGCAGATCCTGGTGAGCGAAATCGTCCAGCACACGGTCCCGTTGGGCGCACAAAAAATTGACAAATACGGGGTCATCGGAAAGGTCGACGCGGATGGCAAGCGTATTGACGAAAAATCCAATCAACGGTTCGAGCTCGGGCCGGCGACGGTTGGTCACGGGCGTTCCAATCACCAGGTCGGTTTGTCCGCCGATGCGGCCGAGAAGGATGGCGAACGCGGTATGGAGCAGCATGAAAAGCGTGCTCCGATGTTCACGGCATAGCTCCTGCAGCAAACTGGTCAGTGTTGCGTTAAGCTCAAATCCCAGGCTCGCGCCCTGAAAGCGCTGTAGCTCGGGATAGGGATCATCCAGGGGCAACGTCACCCGTTCGGGAACGCCTTTGAGCCTTTCACGCCAATAGACCAACTGTGAGGCCAACACGTCACCCGTCAGCCATTGCCTTTGCCAGATCGCGTAATCGGCGTATTGGATGGGAAGCGGATCGCTCGGCAGCGTGTTTTCGACCACCATGGCGGTATAGAACGAGGCCCAATCGCGCATCAAGTTGCCCATGGACCATCCATCAGAAATGATATGGTGCATGCAGATCCAAAGTAAATGGCTTTCCCTTTCCAAACGCGCAATACCCGCCCGCATCAGCGGCGCCTGGCTCAGGTCGAAGCCGACCCGCGAGGCCTCTTCGGCGATTTTCAGGGCAGTGGCCCGCGCGCGTTCCGGACCCCGCGCCACGCAGTCAACCAAGGGCCAACTCACTTGCCGGTATTCGAGAACGCGCTGTTGAGGCGACCCGGACCCCCGCGAGAAACTGGTGCGCAAGGTTTCGTGACGTTGGCGCAGCATTTCCAGACTTCGCATCGCCACGGCACAATCGAATGGGCCCTTCAGCTCGAGGAGCAGAGGAATATGGTAAGCGTCGCTGTCCGGCAATAATTGATGGATGAACCACAATCGCCGTTGAGCATGGGAGAGGGGCCAGGATTCCGAATCCGACCCACGTGGTGAAAGCGTCGGCATGGATTGCGTTTCGGGGGCGCGCCGCGCCTCGATAACCCGGCTCAGGCCCGCGATGGTGGGGGCCTCAAAAACTGCGCGCACCGGCAGGTCGATTTCCAATGCTTCGCGGATCCGAGCCACGACGCGGGTGGCGCTGAGGCTATGTCCTCCCAACTTGAAAAAATCCGCGTACCTGTCCATGGAGGGCAGGCCCAACACCTCACTCCAAA
>JBGTRP010000696.1:0-4297 GCA_041940685.1 Acanthopleuribacteraceae bacterium | reverse complement strand
CTTAGCCGCGCGCCATTGGATCTTTGCCCACCAGCGGTCGATGGTATCCGGGTCGGTTCGAAAAATGGCGCGCGTGAACGAGCCGCTGTCGTATCCCGCACGCGCGCTGAATTGGTGGACCGGGCTCCATTTGAGGCTCATTTTCCATCCGTTGGAGGTGCGGGTTGAGTCAAACCGGTCGGTTTCATCGACTCGTTGCCAGCCCACCTCTCGTTCCCGGTCCTCGTATGCCAGACTCAGGGAAAATGGCTCGTGGCTCCACTCCAGGGCCGCGGCGTAATGGATATCGCTCTGTTCCAAAAACCCTCGCGCCCGCGCTCCCTCGCCGAGCTCCAACTCGGTCTCACGACCAAAAATGGTAATCAACCGGGCGCCGTCAAGTCCGGTTTCGGTCAAGCGGTCGGAATAGGATGCCTTCATGCGAAAGACGAGTTCCGGAGCAATGGCGAATCCCAGATCCAGGCCCGCGTAGGCGCTATCGCCATCGGATGTGGCGCTGTCTTCGTAACTCTGGGCGATACGGCCAATGGCGCCTCCATCCAGGTCGTAAACACGACTGTCACTGGTTTCCACATCCAACCGGTGACGACTCCAAAGTCCGCGTGCGATAAGTTGGAAGCGGGGCGTTCCATAGGCCGCGGTGAATCGGGTTGTGGGCGTTCGGGTCCTGTCCACACCCAGAGAAGGCGACTCGATCAGCAGATCGGGATCAACGCCGTTTAAGGCCAGGCCGTCGTCTCCGGGCCGGGAGCGATAGCTTCGCTCGTATTCGCTCAGGGACTGCTCCAAAAAAAGCTTGACCGGCAGGGATTTGGTTTCCAGGGCCAGGCCGGTTTCGCGTACCGTCTCATCCAGGTCACGCTCGATCAGGTAGGGCAGGCCGAGACCGTAGAAAGGCCGCGCGCTGAACCCGCTGCGCCGGTTTTCGCGAGCGCGCAAGGTCCAGCGAAGGGTTTTCGCAGCCTCATAGACAAAACGTCCGCCAAAACGGGAGACCGCCCAATCGTCTCTTTCCCCACCCAGTTCGAAACCTTCATCCTCAAAAGAGAATCGGCGATGATGGTAATCCAGTTTCAATTGCCAACTACTTTTCTTTTTCATGGACAACTTGGCGGAGCGGTAGGGTTCCGCATCAAATCCGGAGGCATCGATGGCAAAGTTGTCCAGCTTTCTGAATTTCCCGCCAAGGTCCAAGTGCAGGTTGTCCACAAACCAGCCCTCGCGGTAGGGATGATGGTTGGTGAACAGCAAGTCTTCGGCGCCCATCTCCTGCCAGGAGTATCCCAGGCGTAGCTCGCTATCCTGGGCGTGGACCCCCAACCCCGCGATCAGCATGATCCACGGACCGGAAACCATGATGTGCCGAAAAATGCCAAGGGTTTTCATGGGGAGGCTCCTCGCTTGTGCTTAGCCCACGGAGGCTGTCCTAAGCCGGACGATTGGCGTGTTTGGATTCGGGCAGCGTTTCATAGACTGCCGGAGAATAAAAAACGATCATGATGCCAAGGATGAAGATCACGGGACTGTAGGGCAGGATGGGGTCGAGAAAGGGTAGGGTTCCCAACCGCAGGGAAAACAGGAAACCGGTGACCGCGAAGCCGCTCCCGAGCAGTAACGTCAGGGCGAAAGCCATTTTCCGCCTGGATTCGCGCACCGCCGGCAGAGGCTTATTGCCGTAGCTGGCGATCGGAACGATGGGAAAGTAGCGGATGAAGATCAGGATTAGTAAGGTCGCGAGTGCGAACAGACCGAGGATCACCGCGATCTCCACCCAATTGGGCAGGTATTGACCCTCGCCATAAGGCAATAAGTTTCCGTGCGTTTGGGAAGGGACCACGATGAGGAACCGTCTGAGAATGGCGGCTATGTTGATCAACACGGCCGCGGTAACCGACCAGGCAATGGAAAAAGCCTTGGCGGCGAACTGCAAGAACCCGATGAGAAGCGCCAACAAAAAGCAAACCAATACCGACCAAAAAACCGGAGCGTAAGCGCCCCAAACCATTTCATGCGCGAGGTGAGAATCCGCGCGACCGGCCGCGTAATTGGCCGTCAACTCCTCTACCGCCATGAAGTACACATAAACCAGGACCAGAATCCACTGGAAGTTGGCCAGAAAACGGAGTGCGTCCAGGCCGATGATTTCCTGCAGATCCAGATGATGGCGAATCACCACGGCCAAAATGAACAGCATGGCGCTGCCCGAACATCCGGCCAGCACCACGAAGCCGGGCGCCTGCAGCGCGCTGAACCAACCGGGTCTCCCGCCCTGGATGCCAAAAACGAAACCCAATGTGGACGTGGCGACAATCAGCAGAGGCAGGATGAACAGCGCCATCCAGAAACCAACCCGACGATGGCGATCGGCCTCCCTCGCCGTGCGCCGGCAACCCATCGCCCATAGCCGGTAGATCCAATGAGGCCGGCGCGGCCCCTTTTCCGCGCACAAGGATGCGTCCGCCCTGCCGCCAAGCCAACAGTACACCAGGCTGGCAAACAGATACCCCGCGATGACCAGAGTGAAGGTGCCGAAAAAGGGCGACATGGGCCTGGCGTAACGGGGAAGAAAGAGAAGCCCTTGGAGCGGTCTTCCCAAATCGGCCATCACGCAGAGCGCGCCCATGGGAAGCGCCGCGATGGTCAGCAGCTCTGCCAGGCGGGTCAAGGGATAGAGCGCCTGAATTTGAAAGAGCCGCGTCAAGGCGGCAATGTTGATCCCCGCAAAGCTGAGGCCGATAAAGTAAACCACGAATGCGATGTAGAGTCCCCAGGCAGCGCCGCCGTGCGCCACCCCGCGCATGCCGGTGACGATCTCGCCGAATTGAAGTTGGCGGGAATAGGCGAAAACGCTCAGGCCCAACAACAGAAGGGAGACCATGAAGGCCAGCTTCCAGGATGTGTGGCTCTTTCCAAGCGGATAGGGGAACGTCGGCCTGGCGTCCACGGATTCAAGTGGTCCGTTCACAGGGGCCTCCTTTTATCCCTTCTCAGGTAGAAGACCTTGGGACGGGTTCCCAAATGCTCCAACAGGCGGAACACACGGGACTCCCGCGCGAGGCGGGAAAGCCGGCCCTGCTTGTCGTTGCGATCGCCGAAGGTGATCGCCTTGGTCGGACAGGCCTCGGCGCATGCGGGTAGAAAAGCCAAGCTATCGCCGCGGAGCGGGCGGTCGGCGAGACGCGCCTCCTCCTTGGCGCGCTGAATGCGGTGGGCGCAGAAATTACACTTCTCCACCACTCCCTTGGGCCTCGTGGAGACATCGGGATTGAGGAAGCGGCGGTAAGCGGTAGGCCAATCGGGTTTACTCCAATTGAAGTACCGCCGGCTGTAGGGACAGGCAACCTCGCAATAGCGGCAACCGATACAGCGATCATAGATTTGTGCGGTAATGCCTTCCGCGGTTTGGTAGGTCGCGCCCACGGGACAAACCTTGACACAG
Organism: Acanthopleuribacteraceae bacterium; assembly: GCA_041940685.1. Classification (GTDB taxonomy): domain Bacteria; phylum Acidobacteriota; class Holophagae; order Acanthopleuribacterales; family Acanthopleuribacteraceae; genus JBGTRP01. Next base: position 858 of record JBGTRP010000696.1, on the reverse strand, counting down.
GGCGGATCATCGCATTGCATGCAGGGCATGGGCATGCTCTCGGCTTGCATATCCTGTTCTTCACTTACGGGAACCCCACCGGGCAGAAGGTCCATCCAAAAGATTCCGGTTCCCCGGTCGCGCTCCTCAGCGCCGGTAATGGGAATGTTGTTCTCCGTTTTGCAAGCCACCACGCAACCGCCACATCCCGTGCAGAGGTCCAGGTCAATGGCCATGCCCCATTTGTGGGGGGTCTGGGTGGCCGGTTTTTTTTCGGAGAAGGCCCGCACCACCGAAACGGGCGCAAGCATCATTCCGGTCATGGCCGGCAAAGCCGTCTTCAGGCCCGCGAGAAACGCGCGCCTTCCCGTGGAAACGCTCCCGGCCACACGCTCCCCCTCCTGAAAATGAAGCAGGAACACATTCCAGAAAAATCGCCCGCCACGAACCAGGGTACGCCATCCAAGGAAGAAAACCCGCCGCCATCTCATGACAGCCTCCTCAGCGCGACGCGGGTGCTCTGGAGCGCGGGGACCCCGGTCAGCGGATCGAGCGCGGGAACCAGCAGCTTTAAAACATTGCCCCCCTTACCGCGCGCGTAGCGGCCCATTTCCGTATGACCCCCGCCCCGCGCCATCCGCACCATGTCCGACCGCATACCGGGAACCAGCCGCGCGGGCGCCCGCAGGCTGGCGGCCATGGAGACTACCTCGACCCAATCTCCGTCGCGGATGCGCAACCCGGCCGCGGCCTCGGGCGCAAGCTCGACCTGGGTTTGCCAGGGTATTTGGCCCGGTTCGGTAACCAGCTCCTGCAAATACGGCAAATTGGCGCCGCTTCCCTCCGCATAAGTTCCGCGTTTGTAGGGTTCCAGCAGAA
>JBGTRP010000695.1:0-4305 GCA_041940685.1 Acanthopleuribacteraceae bacterium | reverse complement strand
TGTCGGGCCGGCCCCAGGGTCCGTACACCGTGAAAAAGCGCAGCCCCGTGGTCTTGAGGTCGTAGAGATGGGCGTAGGTATGGGCCATTAGCTCATTGGATTTTTTGGTAGCCGCGTACAGGGAAATCGGCCTGTCGACGTTGCGGTCCTCGCTGTAGGGTAATTGGGTATTGCCGCCGTAGACGCTGCTGGAAGAGGCGTAGACCAGGCGCGGCTTGCCGTGGTTGCGGCAGCATTCGAGAATGTTGAGCGTGCCCACGACATTGCTCTGAATATAGGCGTGAGGGTTTTCCAGCGAGTAGCGCACGCCCGCCTGCGCCGCGAGATGCAGGACAAGTTCCGGCTCGAAGGAGCGAAATATGCCGCTGAGCGCCTCAAAGTCCGCCAGATCGCATTTTTGAAAAACCACGCCGCTGTATTGCTGAAGGTCTTGAATGCGCGCCTGTTTGAGGCGGGGAAGGTAGTAGGAATTGAGGTTGTCGATGCCCAAAATCTCGTGGCCGTCGGCGTGCAGCGAACGCGCCGATTGATGGCCGATGAACCCCGCCATTCCGGTGATTAATATCCGCATAATCCCAAATCCTCGGATCAAAAATAACCAGTCATTCTAACGGGATGCGACCGGGGCGTCCAGCCCTGCCGTTGAAAATGGGTTGTCTGCAAACCAGGAGAGAAGAGGCTAAATGCCGGGTTCAGATGGGCGCGTCTTGTTCCGCCTGCATGGGGTTCGGTGCGTCCACGGTCTGGGGAGCGCCGAGCCCGAGGCCGAGAGTCTGTTCACAAAAGGCGGCCGCCCGTGCGACCAAGGGCGTTACCGATGGGCCGGCCGCGAGACGTCTTTCCGTGAACTGGAAAAATACGCGGCCGCCGATCGGCGATGGGCCCAGGCGTATGTTGAGATCGACATCCTCTCCGGTCCGCATCTCTCGAAATCCACCATCCTCCGTTCTTACCGCTTCCACCGTCCTTGTCTCGCTCTGCCGAAAGCGCTCCCAAATGCCGATCGCGGCCACGGGTTGCCGGTCGAAGGCATGCAGACAGGCGGCCTCGATATCCTCGGCGCGGTGAGGCCAGGCCTCGCCGTGGCAAAGGGCGAGGTGCAGGTAGTACAGGGGAAACTCGGTCAATACCCGCGCCATGGCGCCGAGACCCGCGCTGAAACGCGGGTTGAGCTCGGTGGGCAAAAACCCTTCGCGAGTGAGGACGCCGTCGATGGAAAAGGCGCCAAAAAAACCGTGTCGATCGCGAAGAATGGCGCCCACGCGTTTGGCGGCGTTCCGCATGCCGGCCCGCTCTTCCATGCCGGGCTCCCAAAAACTGGCGTTGCCCCAAAAGCGAAACTCGGTGGTGCCGGGTGGGTGCAGGACCACATTTTCCACGGGCCGAAACGCGGCCACGTAATCGGGAAACGCCAATCCGTGAATGCTGCAGGAGACGCCTTCCAAAAAAGGCATCACCCGCGCATGACGGCAGCGCTGGCCTAAAAAGGCCAAAACAGCGGATAGCTCCTGCCGCGTTGTCGCCCAGCGCGTCTTTTCTCCGGCCCCGTGCCAACCCTCCCTCGCATCCCCGGCCAAAACCACACCCCGGCCCCGGTTCAGGGCCTCGTAGGCCGCCTCGGGCTCCCGCGAATCCAATACGACAACGCGGGATGGCGCGCGGCGCAGACCAGCCTCGTCCCAGAGCGCGTCGATGAGGGTTTTGTCCTCCAACCGGATTCCGGATTCAGCGCGCGCGCCATAGACCGCCCGTTCCGCCACGCGCCCTGCCTGGAGATAGTCGATGGGAATGACCAAGGCGCGGGCTTCCGGATCGAAGGCCTCGACCGCGGCGGAGACCTCTTCCGGAAGCGATTGGAGCAGACGTTCGTAGCGCTTGAGGAAGTCCATCACCGAGACCGCATCCCGCACGGGCAGGCTTTGGCAGTCTACCTGCTCGGCAAGGCATCCCGGCGGGAGGCCCCCCTCGGGAAGGGCCTCGTTGGCCAGCAACAGTTGGCTCTCGGCGCCCATGGCCTTTAAAAAGTGGGTATGCCAGCCGGAAGCCGCAACCGAGCCCGTGGCGAGAACCAACTTCTTCCCCGTGAAGCGATCGCGCATCAGCCGACCGTAATAGGCGCCCAACTCCGATAGATCACTCATCCACACATCCGATCACGGGTCGATTTTTAAAGAATCGATCCCCGTGCTTTTCCGCTTACAAGGCTTGGATTGTAAAAGCCCAAGGGGCGCGTTGACCAGATGAATGCAGGGTCGGTCAAACGCCGAACAGCTCATCCGAAAACCGCCTTTCCAATCGCGCGCCGGTTCCTGGAGACTGGCAGAAGTATTCCCGAGAAACCGCCTCCGCCCAGGGCCGAAATCGCGTTCGGAAGCTTGAAATCAAAAGGAATCGGATCGATTTTAACAGGGCTTGAGACTATTGTATAGCAAGGGATAGCGGAGGAAATCGAACTCGAGGAAAGGGGTTCTATTTTCAAAGGTGAAGGTGAAGGAATGGTTGAAAATTTTGTCGATGGATGGTGGGGAGAACTGTCTTGTGAACTTGCTTAGGAGGACCACACCATGGATCGAAAAGAAAGGTTGTTTCAAATCGCGTTTGGGCCCGACGACCGGCCTCGTCGAAACGTGCGCACCCTCGCCAAACGCCTCGGCGTGAGCACTCGGACGATTTACCGCGACCTGGCTCTGCTCAGGGAATTGGGTATTCCCCCCTCACTTTGGCAAGAGCCCGCCTCGGCTTCGGACAAGGCGGGACTGCCGCTTTTGTTTGAGGCGGAAGAGCTTCTGGCGCTCGCCCTCGCCACCCGCTTGCTGCAACATCAGATTGGCGGCGCGCTGAACAGGCGCGCCCGCGGGGCCCTGGCCAAATTGGAGGCGGCCATGCCGCGATCCGTTCGTTGGCGCGTCTTGGGGCTAAGCCCCATACTCGAACAGCTTTCGCGCGGGGACCGCTTCAGCCTGGATGCCCCGTCGTTAATAAAAATTCAGGCGGCCATCAGCCAAGACCGAGCGCTCCACATCCGCTATCGCGACCTGCGGCGGGAAGCACTCACCAGCCGCGAAGTAGAGCCCATGCAACTACTCTATGCGCGGGGGAACTGGTACCTGCGTGGCTTCTGCCGGTTGCGGCAAGATATTCGCCTTTTCCGTTTGGAACGCATAGAGAGGGTCCGCGTGAAGGGAAATCTCACCAGTGGCCGCGTGGGTCACGAGCCGCCCCGGGTGGAGCGCCAAAGGGTGCGCGTCAAGTTCCCGCAATCCTCCGTGCGTTGGGTGCGCGAACGCCAATTCCACCGGCCGGTGGAGGAAGAATGCCCAATCGGCGAAAACGGGGTGATTTTCACCTATGAGGTCGCGCATCTCGCGGCGATTAAAACCTGGCTGTTGAGTTGGGGCGCCGCGGCCGAGGTGCTCGCCCCGCGCTTCCTGCGCGAGGAAATCCACCGCGAAGCCCGTCAACTCTTGCGTCTGGGCGCCTGATCCGTCCGGCGGGCTCGACGCGGGTCGGGCCCGTCGAGCCATGGGATCTCAAGGAAAAAGAATGCCGACTCGATCGCGGGAATGGTCTACCAGCTTCAGACGGTCGGGTTGGTCCAAGATGTAAATGGCGGCGCCCATGCCCGAATGGATTAACGCAAACTCTTCATACAGATCTCCCCAAGCCAGGGGCGTTTCGGAAATCAGGGTCAGGCTGCAAAGGTCCGCGTTGTAATGCAACACCTGATGCAGGGGGAACCCATCTTCGGCGCTTCCCAGCATCAGGCCCAGGGGCGATTGGCTGAAAGGACCCGCGTAGACCAAATGATCGCGGTTCTCCAAATGGGCGCCGAACTCGTCCCAAGAAAAGCTATCCGGTTCGAGCCAATCGGATTCCGCGGGGGAGAGCCCGTTGCGAAAGCGCGTCATATCTCCTGATTCGGAATCGGCGTAAACCACGGTTCCCCTACAGGAGCGGTCCTCGTGGTTTACGAGCAAGGAATGGAGCGAGGAGACAAAGGTCACCTTTTCCGGCGCGCTGATATCGCCGCGCAGTAAATCGAGCAGCTCTTGATCGCGTAGGCTGGGGGAAAGCTGGATGTAGAGGGGGCCCTGATGCCGCCATACGGGCCCAAGCCGGCTTTGTAAAAACTGGAAGCGTTGCTCCGCGGAGAGGCTATTGAAATTGAGTACGGAACCCAGGGAGACGGCAAAGGCTTGTTCCGTGGAGATGACCAGGACGCCCAATTCGCGCTCCCCCTCGCGAAAGGCGAGGATCCGGCCGCGGGGATCGAGAGCGGCTTTCAGGCCGTTTAATGAAGGCGCG
>JBGTRP010000694.1:0-4309 GCA_041940685.1 Acanthopleuribacteraceae bacterium | reverse complement strand
AGAAACCAAGCTTCCCTCGCATATGCTGCCCTCCTTTTTTGTGGTCTTGGATGCCTTTCCAAGAACGCCCAGCGGCAAAATCGACCGACGCGCCCTGCCCACTCCCAAGCTGGCCGCCAGCGCTCCCGAACCCTTGTCCGGCGGCGAGCCGCGCACCCCTCTCGAAGAGGAACTGGCCTCTATTTGGAAAGAATTGCTTCAACTCGATGCGGTGCGCGTGGACGACAACTTTTTTGAGTTGGGCGGCCATTCCCTTTTGGCCACGCGCGTGATCTCAAGGATTCGCGAGGCCTACCGCGTCCATCTGCCGATCAAGCTGCTCTTCGACAATCCCACCATCGCGGGCCTGGGTCATGCCATGTTCCGATTCCTGTTAGAGGACGGCGCCAGAACCGCGGGCGATACCGAAGAGCCCAGCCTTAGGCCCATGGGACGCGACCGCGAAATGCCCCTGTCCTTCGCTCAGACCCGTCTATGGGTTCTGGATCAGATGGAGCCGGGCGACCCCACCTACCATATCCCGCTTGCCCTTCGCCTGGTCGGACCACTGGATGGCGCCGCCCTCGAGGCGAGCCTGGCAGCCGTGATCGCGCGGCATGAGTCGCTGAGAACGCGGTTCCCCGAGCATCGGGGTCAGGCGCATCAGGAAATTTTGCCGCCATCCGCGCAGCGCCTCGACTGGACCGATTTGAGCGGCGTGCCCGAGAGCCGGCGCGAGTCCTTTGTCCGAGAGCTGGCGCTGGCCGAGTCGCTGTATCCTTTTCATCTCGCAACGGCCCCGCCGCGCCGCTTTCTTTTGCTCTCCCTCGGACCGACCGAGGCGGTGCTGCTGGCGACCATCCATCACATCATCGCGGACGGCTGGTCGCTACCCATCCTGCTTGACGAGATCGGCAGCGCCTATGGCGCGGCGCTGGCCCAACACAAATGGCGACCCGAACCCCTCTCCATCCAGTACGCGGACTTTGCCGCATGGCAGCGCGAGTGGTTGTCGGGCGAGCGTCTGGAACGGTTAACCGCATACTGGCGCAACCATCTGGGGGAAGCGCCGCCCACCCCGAAATTGCCCACCGATCGCCAGGTTCCGCCGGGAAGAGGACGTAGCGGCGCCGTTGAAAGCTTCCGTTTGGATGCCGAACTCACCCAAGGCCTAAAACAACTGGCCGCGGGTGAGGGGGGATCCCTTTTCATGGTTCTGCTAGCCGGGTATGCGGCCCTGCTCGGACGCTGGGCGAATCAGGATCAAATCCTCGTGGGCGCACCGATAGCCAATCGAAACCGCAAGGAGATCGAGGGTTTGATCGGCTTTTTCGTCAACACCCTACCCTTGCGCTTGGATTTGTCCGGACAGCCGAGCATCCGATCCTTCCTGGCCCGCGTGCGGGAAAGCGCGCTTGGCGCCTTCGCCCATCAAGATCTGCCCTTCGAGAAGATCGTGGAAAGCGTTCGGTCACATGGGGAATCAAAATCGGGGGACCTGCTAAAAGCCATGTTCTCTCTGCAGAACACGGGACAAAGCGCCATGGAGCTGTCCGGATTACAATGGAGATCTCTCGAGGTGGAGCGGGGCACCACCCATTTCGATTTGACCCTGAGCTTCGGCGAGGTCGGGGAGCGGGATGGCCGCCCGGAGTTGCAAGGCATATTCGAATTCGACCGCGGGCTCTTTGAACCAAACACCATTCGGCGATTGGGAACGCGCCTGCAAGGGCTCTTGCGAGCCATGTGCGAGGATCCGCTGCGATCCGTCTGGAACGTGGACCTGCTCAACTCCGGGGAGCGGGAACGTGCGCTCCAGGAGTGGAATCGAACCCGCGCCGCCTATCCATCGGCCATCCCGGTTCATCGCCTTTTCGAGGATGTCGTCAATTCCCGGCCGGAAGCAACCGCCCTGGTGTTCCCACAAACCCGAAGGCTGGACGCGACCGCCGGTGAACTGCATCTCACCTACGCGGACCTCAACCACCGCGCCGATTGGCTCGCCGATCAACTGCGCGCGTCTGGCGCCGGGCGTGGCAGCCTCATCGGCGTCACCCTCGACCGCAAGGCGGAGCTGTGTATCGCTATGCTGGCGATTCTCAAGGCGGGCGGAACCTATGTGCCGCTCGATGTGGATCTTCCCGCGGAACGGCTATTCTTCCTCATCGAGGACACGGGCCTGGAGATCATCCTCACGGGTTCCCACCAGGCAAGGCAATTGCCGGAAACGAGGACCACGTCCCTCTCGATCGAACCCGCGGCATCGGGACATCTTTCCTCTGAAGCCGCCAAGGCCAAGAAACAGACGCCGCAAGAACCGCCCTTCGCCCCGGCCTATATCATTTTTACTTCCGGCTCAACCGGGCGTCCAAAAGGCGTGGTGGTTCCCCACCATGCCATCAATCGATTGGTCCGCGATACCAATTACATTCATATCGCGAATCATGACCGCATCCCTCAGGCTGCAACGGCAATTTTCGACGCGGCTACCTTCGAAATATGGGGAGCGCTCCTCAATGGCGCCGCCCTGGTAGGGATCGGCAAGGAAGAAACGCTCAACACGGAAGCGCTGGATCAGTTCCTTCGCCGTCACCACGCGACCCAACTGTTCCTGACCACGGCCCTTTTCAATCAGCATATGGCGAAAAAGGCCGATATTTTCGCCACCCTGAATACGCTCTATACCGGCGGGGAGGCCGCCAATCCGCGCTGGTTCAGAGCCGCCTTTCGGGCCGCACGGCGCCCGCGGCTCTCCAATATTTACGGCCCCACCGAAAACACCACCTTTTCTACCTGGTTCCCCATCAAGAGGAAACCCGATGAGGCGGCGAATATTCCCATCGGCAACGCCATCGCCAACACATCCCTATACGTGCTGGATCGGTTCGGCCGGCCATTGCCTCCGGATTTCCCAGGCGAATTGTGTCTGGGCGGTGAGGGCCTGGCCCTCGGCTACCACCGGCGGCCCGAGTTGACCGCCGCGGCCTTCGCGCCGCACCCGCTTTCGAAGAGGCCCGGCGATCGTGTGTACCGGACGGGCGACAAGGTGAAGTCGCTCCCCGACGGAAACATTCTCTTTCTCGGCCGCGTGGATCATCAAATCAAAATTCGAGGGTTCCGCATCGAACCGGGCGAGATCGAAGCCGCGCTGCAACGCCATCCAGCGGTTAAGCTCGCCCTGGTTCTGGCGCTTGACGACCCCAGCGAGCCCTCGGCCGGCGCAAAAAGGCTGGTGGCCTATCTTGAAATGGGAGCGGAGCGGGCGCAGTACGAAACCTCTCAAATGCGGGCATTCCTGCGGGACCGTTTGCCGAGTTTCATGGTGCCCGCCGCCTTTGTGCTCTTGGAAACCCTGCCGGTCACGCCCAACGGCAAAATCGACCGCCGCGCGTTGCCTGCTCCGGAATCGGTGGATTCACAAATCAAAGAGGTGGGGGATCAAGGACCGCGGAACCCTGTCGAGCGGCAAATGCTCGAGATCTGGCTCGAAGTCTTGAACCGTCCTGGCCTGGGATTGAACGACGATTTCTTCGAATTGGGCGGACACTCGCTACTGGCCACGCGGGTGGTGTCGCGCATTCGCGAACGGTTTCAAATGGAGTTGCCGATCCGCGCGTTGTTCGAGAACCCCAGCATCGCGAGCCTTTCCTCTTTCGTGGTGGCCACCCTGCTCGAAGGGGCCGTGGGCCAGCGCGGGGCGCATCAGGAGGCGCCGATCCGGCCCGTGGCCCGCGGGAGCGAGCCGCCGCTCTCCTTCGCCCAACAGAGACTTTGGTTCATCGATTCGCTGGAGCCAGGTAACCCGGCATACAATATTCCCCTCGCCTTCGAACTCTTTGGAAGGCTCGATGCAATGGCGTTCGACCGCGCGCTCGCGGCCATGACCGCACGCCATGAATCCCTGCGGACCAACTTCATCTCCACCGGGGACGACCCGGTCCAGGTGATTCACCCGGAGCTGAAATCCGAGCTGATTTGGGTCGATTTCCACGCGCTGAGCGAAGAGCGGGGCCGAGAATCCGCGCTCGCCTGGGCCAAGGCGGAAACCCAGCGGCCATTCGATCTCGCCCATGATCCGCTGTTGCGCCTTAGCCTGCTTCAACTCTCCCCCTCCCGCCACTTGATGCTGCTGACCATGCACCATATCGTCTCCGACGGATGGTCCCTGGGTGTGTTTATGCGCGAATTCGGTCATTTGTACGAGCATTTCGTTCAGGACCGGACGCCCAGCCTGCCGAGACTCGCCCTGCAGTACGCGGATTTTGCGCACTGGCAACGAAACTGGTTGCGTGGTGAAGCGTTGCAACGCCAGTTGGACTTTTGGAAGACA
>JBGTRP010000693.1:0-4312 GCA_041940685.1 Acanthopleuribacteraceae bacterium | reverse complement strand
TCGCCACTGAAAACCGTGACGCCATCGGCCAGAAATTGGCCGTAGTAGGAGCGCAATCCCTGCAGCCGGCTCTCGAAAAAGCAGCGTACAGTTTGGAATTCCAGCGGTTCCTCGGGGTCCTCAAAGGCCTGCCCCAAATCCGAGAGTTCATCCGCGAGGACGCGGATCTTTTCAAAATCGCTTTCCTCCCCTGGGCCGGGCGCCAGGTAGGTCTGAACCAGGGCCCGTAGGTAGCGGGCCCAACCGGATGCGGGCAAACGCAAATCTTGCAGATGTCGGGTATCGGCCAACAAGGACTGGGTTACCGAATAAAAAAGCCGCGCGTCCGCGCCCTCGTCCTCGGTCATGGGCGAGAGGCAGTATTCAAAAAGTGGATCGCGAAAGATGGGGTCGGCTTCCCGATCGATAAACGGTCCCAAAAGCATGCGCTTGAAACCCTGATCCCAATTGTAGAGGTCCTTCTCAAAATAGGAGACTCCCCGTGATTGTTGATCCTCGCGGTCGATGCCGAAAAAAATGGAGAAATTGTCCGCCAGGCGGAGCCAGACATCGATATCCGCCTCGGGAAAACGGGCCTGGAAATTGGGATGTTGGTAAAGCCTGAACACGGACTCGCGGTGATAGGGGCCTTGGGTCATTTGGAGCAGAAGGTATACGGCTTCCACCAAACGGGCCGCCCGGCCGCTGCTGCCGTCGATCAGGTTAAAGGGCAGCTTGTTGATGCGGTGAAAAGCGGCCTCGATTTCGGTCTGGTAGCTTTCCATATCCGATACCAGCACCGCGATATCCTTGAAAGCCAGGTCCGCGTCCTGCCGAAGCAGGTCCCAGATGGCGTTGGCCACGCACTCGGCCTCGCGCCTCGGGTTGGCGCAACCCAACACACGCAGGCTGGCGTCGGGCTTTTCGAAGGGGGGCGTTTTTGGGACGCCTCGGCGTCTGAGCACATCCACCTGAACCTGGTGGAGCAGGGTGGCGGACTCGCTTCGCGGTTCCAGGAAATATTCGTTGCTGTCCCAGTTGCTCAACCCATTGAGCGCCCGGAACAGTTCGCGGCCCGGTCGGCCCCATTCTCGCAGAAAAGGATTTTCTTCCCAAAAGAGATCGGCTTGTTCAGGGTTCATTCCCACATCGCCAGGCCCTGAGCCTCTTTGGTGCGGGGTTTTTCCCCTGGTCGCCACATCTTCCCAAAAAACACGGCAGGGGTTCAGCACAAAAATGTGGAGGTCGCCATGAGGGGCCAGGCGACTCAAGAGCTGCTGGTGGAAACGGGAAAGATGACCGATTCCAAATAAAAATAATGGCTGGAATGGTTTGACCTTTCCCCTGGTCGCCACCTGACCGAAGGTGATGAGCCGATCTCCGGGGTTGGATGCGTTGCGTCGTTGCACCAGTCCCCGCGGCCCAAACAGCGCCCGCCAAAGATAGCGTTGCCAACCCTCCTTGGGATTCCGTGGCGAAAGATGCCATTCGTTCCTCTCCCAGGCCGCGATCATTTCTCTTCTCGAATATGAGTATTCGCGAAAATGAGCCACCAATCGTCGCGCCAGCGGATATAGGCCCGAGCGGGAGTCTCGAACCGCGTCCAGATAGGACTTAAGCGAGGTCAGTTCCGGCGCGGCTTTGGTTCCGGCCTCTTCCAGGAGACGAAGCATCATCATGGTCAGGACGGGTTCGCTAAGGGAACCGGTTCCCTCTGGCGCGGCCGCTTCCATCAAGGCCGTTTCCAAACGGGTGAAATGTAGGTTCGCGGCGATTCCGCTCTGTTCGGCAAGGCGCAGGCAGAGCCAGCGCTCTAGCGGGCGGTGAGGCGCGGCGATGGTGGGCGCATGGAAGGGATCTTCCCGCCGCAACGCCTGGGCCAAGGGTTCGATCAGCGCATCTAGTCGATTGGCATTGTAGAGGTGAATCATCTAAAGAGGCCCCCGTTTGGGCATTTGGATCTTAGCAAGATCCTCCTGAAAGCACGAGTGTCCCCACGAATTGGCCAGCCACGGAAAGTGTTTCGAGCCGCCACGGGTCGCCAGTAGACCGGGTAGCGGAACAGGATTTCGTGGTCAGGCAGGCATCTGCTTGGAATCAGGAATGTTGAGAAAAGCCGGTCGAGGTTATTGCTCATGAGCCGATGCTTTTGATACATTAAATCGTGCTGTGAAAAACGGGGTTGATCATGAATGGTAAAAAAATCATGAACTGAGAACTTTTTGCATGCGCGAAAAAGATTCTTGGCATCTGGAACACGGCCTTTTCAAAAGAGTTGTGGGCGTAGCTATGCCAGGTATAACCCCGAATAGACCCCGCATCATAGGGTCCAAGCATGAGCATTTGGGTCGAGCTTGATGGCAAGTTTTGACAAAAAGAAGGTTGTGCCGAATCTAGGGTTTAAGCGGATCGATCCCAATATCGGCGAAGCCGAGTTGCTCTCCCAGGAGGGCTGGTTCAAGATGGCGGATGTATTCCGCGTCCTCGATTCCGACAATAACGGCAAATACAAACTCGCCTTCAAACAGGTTCAGCGCATCATCGATCGCGGCGAGGATCCCTTTGAAATCATGGGCCACCGTAAATTCGGCGGCCGGGTGGGCCTCTTGATGCAGCGATTCGCCCCTTGGTACCGCGCCAACCCGATCTTTCACACATTGCGTTTGGATAAAGACATGAGCTTTGGCGATTTCCTCAACCAGAAGAGGGGATATTTTCGGCTCTCCCAAGTGTGCAGAATTTATGAAAAGTTTATTCCCTACAGCTATGCCATGTTGAAAAGGGAAGCGGATAAGCGCGAAGACCCCTTGAGAGAAATCGGTATTATGAAATACGATACCAATTATTTGGTCAGCATGCCGCGTTTTGAACAATGGCTGCGCGAACAGCTTTTGTGCTGAATCCCGAGGGGTTCCCCGAGGGGTAGCGTCGGCCTGAGCGTGGGTTTTTCGGGATCGAGTCGGAGGGGGAGCGGTAGGATGTTGAAAAGGCGCGTCTGGGAAGTTTTATCCGTTGCCAAACCGGACGACAGGCTCAGCAAGTGGTGCGACCGCTTTATCCTGTCTCTGATTTTCCTCAATATTTTGGCGGTGGTGGTCTCCTCGGTGGATGCCGTCGAAAGCGCGGGCAAAATTTTTTTCATATATTTTGAAAGAATCTCCGTGGCAATTTTTCTCACCGAATATTGCCTGCGCGTCTGGTCCTGTGTGACCGAGGAAAAATACAGCCATCCCATCCTCGGACGGCTTCGATTCATGGCCACGCCCATGGCGATCATCGATTTGCTGGCCATTATGCCGGCGCTGATCATGGGCGGGCAGGCGGAAAGCACCACGCTGCGGGCGCTGCGCTTGCTGCGCTTGTTCCTGCTGGCCAAAACCGGACGGTATTACCGTTCCGTGCGGTTGCTGGGCCGGGTTGTGATTAAAAAACGGGAAGAATTGCTGATCACCACGGCCTTGATGGCGATCTTGCTGCTCATTTCCTCTACCCTGATGTTCGTCATAGAACATGGGGAACAGCCGGAGGCGTTTTCCAGCATACCCGCGACCATGTGGTGGGCCATGGCCACGCTGACGACGGTGGGTTATGGCGATGTGGCCCCGATCACGGGGCTGGGCAAATTTTTGGGTTCTTTCGTGGCCATCATGGGCATTGGCCTGTTCGCCCTTCCCACGGGAATATTGGGCTCCGGCTTCCTGGAAGCCTTCAACGAGGACCGTGCCGAATCTCATCCCTGTCCGCACTGTGGCAAGGACATTCACGCGGGGCCGGAAGCCTAAGGGTTCTGGCCTCGATTCGGCAACCGGCGCGTTGTTTGACAGGGTTCGGTAGCGATAGGCTGTCTGGCATACGCGTCACAGAAGCGCCCATACCTTGTAGCCCATGAGCTTTACCGGGTAAAATGTGAACCATGTGGTGCTCGTTTGTCTCCTTAAAAACATTGCGGCGGATTTGTTTGTTGTCGCTGGTGGCGGCCCAGGCAATGGGGCTTCCGGGGCTTTCTAACCCCGGAACATTCACTGGCGGCCGGGATTGCGAGCTTGGCTGCCCCTGTGACGCCCCCACGCGCGTGGGAGCCTCTCAGGCGCCATGCTCCGATCATGAAGAATGCGGCGATGAAATCACCACGCGGAAGCGATCCGGGGAAATCCCGGATGAAGACCCGTGCCAGGACAATTGCCCGGACTGTAATTGTTTTTCCGGTTCTCCGGCTGGCGCTTTGCCTGAGCGGTTGGCCCGAGGCGGGAGCCCGCTTCCGTCCATCACATGGATGCTTCCTCTAAGCTCCAAGGCGGCCACGGCTTTGTCCGGTGTCTTTCGGCCGCCACGC
>JBGTRP010000692.1:0-4326 GCA_041940685.1 Acanthopleuribacteraceae bacterium | reverse complement strand
GTACCTGCAAAAGGGCGACGTGGTCAGCATCGATTTCGCCATCACCTACCGCAAGGCCGAGGAGAAAACCTTCACCAATTTCACCGCGATCAACATCACCTACCTGCACACGCAAAAGTAACCGGCAGGGGGCCTGCGGGCCCCCACTTCATTTCTGGCCTCTCTTCTTGCCGGTCAGTTCCCTGGCGGCGGCCTCCAGCCGCTTCATGATATCGGCCTCTTCCAGGCTTTCTTTGTGTTCCCGGCGGCGCGCGGCGAATCGCTCATACTCCGCGTGGGCAAGTTCTTCAGCTTCCGATCCGCTTATCTGGGTAGAAGGGAAGAGAACCTCGCACTCAATTGAATCACGCGAAACCGTTGAGCTTTTGTTGCCAATCTTTCAGGAACGTTTACCTGTCCTCTCCGCGAACTGTTAAGAATTTCTGAACAGTTGCTTTCGGTTCGATGCCTTTTTCAACTTGGAATAAAAAGCTCAACATGCAGATGAGACTCTAAGGCAAGTAGTATCATTCGTCTGTCGCAAGTTTGTCGTAAGTTTTCCCAAAGGTCAATCCGCGAAGCGATAGACGACCTGATTGGTAGCCCCCTCAAGAGTAATCAATCCTTTATCCAACATTCCTTTGATATCCCGTTGCAGGCTGCGGCGGTTGACCGTCGAGCACAGGGTCTCAAAGTCTTGAATGGTTAATTTGCCATGCTGAAGGAGAAAGTCGATTGCCTTAGCTTGCCGCTCGTTCAACCCTTGTTTTTGCACGAGGACATCGCGTCGAATGACCTGCTCTCCTCGCTGACGAACCTCGATCATCTGGGTTTCCAGCCCGGTGGCAAAGTAATCAAGCCAACCGGTCATATCCATGCCACTATCACGAACGCTCTGAATCGATTTGTAAAATTCCGGTATGGGAGTGTTTCAAATTGTAGGCACAGTCCAGAATCAAATCCAATCAATTCTCTGGTCGTCTCGAAAAGATTCCCCGTAACAGGAAGGAAGTATAGGGCTATCTCAACAACTTTAAAAGTTGGTCATGGGCTTCACCATGCATGTGATTTCCGCCAGCATACGTAGGAAATAGCCCACGATGTTTGCCGGCGGAGACCGTGGGAGGGAATTCATGCCAGTCATCAGCGCCAGCCATGCATGAGCCAATCTATACCGGCTTATTGACGAGGTCGGTGCTCCCAGTTTCGGGAAGAACGATCTACCGAAAACCCACCTTTTGGAAAAGTACTGAATCGGTTGGTTTAAAGTGGACAAAAGGTGGGCAGAAAGTATTTCGAATTAAAATAATTGCCATAAAACAAATAAAATCAGTCAGTTAGCTTTGATTAATAGGTAGTTCCCAAACGGGCCAATAACTCCGGCGCCCACTCACCATCCTCGACCTCCGGTCTGCGGGTGTTTCGGGGCGCCTTCCAAGGCTCCCACTTTGATCCATTGCAATCTTGGCAATCCTTGTGCAATGTTTGTTATAATTTCCCTACCCTGCTAACCTGTAACGGAGGTGAATCGTGCCCACCATGAATGTATCTCTAACTCCCCAACTCATGAAGCTAATCCAGGAAAAGGTGGCCACCGGCATGTTCAATAATGGGTCAGAAGTCGTCCGGGAAGCCCTCCGCAATCTGGATGCCCAGAAGGAGTTGATCGACGAGCTTCTTCTTCTCAAATATGGGGAGGCCCTTCGTCCGGGAATTGAACAGGCGCGGGGAAACAAATTTTTGCAGCAATCTTTCGACGAGATAATTGATGAAGCCGCACGAGAAGACCTTGGCGGCTAAACCCTATGTCCTCACCCCGAGCGCGGGGAACCATCTTAAAGGAATTTGGCGCTACACCAAAAAGGAATGGGGTTCGGATCAAGCTTTCAAATACACCAATCAGATCAAGCAAACTTTAGAAGAACTGAGCCTTCATCCGGAGAGAGGCCGGCCAATCGATCGAATCGCAAGTGGGTTGCGTTACCGGAGATCGGGCCGCCACTATATTTTTTACTTCGTCACCGAGAATCAGATTCAAATTGTCGGCATCTTACACGAGCAAATGGATCATGGTCGACATCTCGGTTCCCTTTGACTCATGATGAGAAGGTCTTCACCGAAGCCGTTCTAGCCACGACTCCACCCAATCGGTTTTTGGCTAGGTGAAACAAATCCGCATCTTATGTGGGTCAGTCTATGTATTGTTATATTTTAAATTTACACTTCAAATAAATATTTGAGCTATGAAAATGAACTTGCTATTTTTTCAACAGATAATTCAAGCAGGAGCGTGACCCAATGAAAGATATCCCAGGGATCGATGAAGACGGTAATCCCAAGAACGGCCTTGTCTCTTGTCAGGGTGAATTCGACAACGGAAAAAAATCCGGAACGTGGAAATACTTTCTCAATAATGGCCAGTTGCAATCATCTGGCAGCTTCAAGGACGGAAAGATTGTTGGTCTGTGGGAATGGTTCTACAAAAGTGGCGAACCTAGGGCAACGGGCGGCTTCGACAATGAAGAGAAGAAGCACGGTGAATGGAAGCGATACCATGCCAATGGCCAACTCTGGGACGAAGGTCGCTTTGAACACGGCAAGAAGAAGGGCACTTGGAAGGTTTACGACGAGACGGGCAAGCTCCTAAAAACGCAAACGTTCAAGTAATGGAGCGTGTGCCATCTTTTATCTATATGGTTCTGAAGAATCCAGGCTGATTATCAACCTATCTATGATTTGACGGCCGCCCCATCGAAATTTTCGGGATTCCTACCTGTGGCGGCTTACAGTTATCGGCGGGTGGACTGGCAATCATCGCCGTTTTCGGCTCAGATTAATTGCGAATGAGCCCACATTTTTTGCGACGGGCTTGCAATCATAAAATTGGGCTCACACTCTATGCAACTATCCGCAAGCCAGTTTTAGGTTATTGAACTCGGCCTCAACCTACCGAATGTATTGATATAGTGTCTCTCTACTGATTCCAAACTCACGGGCCAGTTGGGCTTTAACCTCGCCTTTTTCCACACGTTGACGAAGGTCTTGTACCTGGTTAGGAGAAAATGCCTTCTTTCGTCCACGATAGACACCTCGTTGTTTGGCAAGTGCGATCCCCTCTCGTTGGCGCTCCCGTATTAAAGCCCGTTCAAATTCCGCAAAAGCACCCATCACCGAGAACATCAGCTTGACCATGGGCGAATCTTCTGATCACGCTGATATAGCCGATCCGTGCTGCCTTCATGCCCTTTCCTCCCTTTTCCGTCAGGTTAGAGTCTAGACCTTTAACCAGAAAGTGTTAACAAACAAAAAAGTAACCCTAATCTGACAGATACACCCAGGGGGCCCGGACGTCCGTTTGGGGTACACCCCATCCGGACACCGACCAGAAATAAAGGTGGCCGATTCGTGCAGAAGACAGGGCCAGTGGCCATCGGGCACCTAGTAACATTTAATGTGAGCACGGATTCCTGTTCTCGCGCCGAGTCACACCGAATGTGAGCCCAAGAACCCATAATCTGAGCTGAGCCATTTCCTGGTAACCTTTAATCCGAGCCGAAACTGGCCTTTGTTCTCGCGCCCACTATTTCTTGTTCTCAAGCCTCTACAGGTATGTATCCAAAAATAGGAAAAGTCTCTAAAAATAAATGTTAATGGCTTGTTTAAAAATAAAACGTCTTGCTTTATCGTAAAGTATAAATATGGAGGCGATCTTCTTTGGATACGCTTCAGTACAACTTTTTGAAAGGAGGCAACATGTTCGAATGCGGATCGGCATGGGTCCATTTTTTCAGCGCTGTTGTCACAGCTGCTGGCCGGATCATCACAAAGCTGATCGAAAAGAACAGAAAAGGCCGAGGTTAAACCCCGGCCTCTGCATAAACTATAACGTTCATACTGGCCCTGCTGGATACCACCCAGCAGGGTCTTCTTATTTGAGAACGATTTTAACACAACTTGGTTTCAATTCACTTATAACGATTACTTCTTCTTTAACGACTAGTGCATGGTTATGGTGAGCTTGGATTAAAAAGTTGAGGTATACCCCATCCGGACACCGACCAGATATTGAAGGTGGCCGAATCGTGCAGAAAATAGGACCAGTGGGCATCAAGCACCTGGTAACCTTCAATGTGAGCTCGCGGCCCTGTTCTCGCGCCGAGTCACCTTTAAAGTGAGCCCAGTAACCCATAATCTGAGCCCGGCCTATTCCTGGTAACATTTAATTTGAGCTGAAAAGGCCCCTTGTTCTCGCGCCGAAGTGTTCTTGTTCTCAAGCCTCTACACTTAGCGGGGTTTTGCGACGAATACATTCAGCTTTGAGTGTTTTGTGCCAACGTTCGATTTTCC
>JBGTRP010000691.1:0-4328 GCA_041940685.1 Acanthopleuribacteraceae bacterium | reverse complement strand
AGACCGGGCAAGCGGCGCAGGGAAGCAGGAACGCCCAACACAAGAACCCGCTGTTGCGTAAGCCTGTACAACAGAGCCGCAACCAAGCCGCAGAGCATAGCAAAAAGAGAGGCGCCTTGGTTTTCCGCCAGGGTCTTCAGGCGCAGGGTCAATCCGGCGCCAAGCCGCACTCTCCGGGCGGCGCCCTCGTACTGTTGCAGCGGCGGACGCGGGTGATCCGTCCAAAGGTCGAGAACGGGAACCCCTCCCCGCTCGCCAAAGCATTGCATCCAATAAGCGCGGTCCCGCTTTAGATTTGCTTCATTTTTATTTGCATCGGCCCAAACCGCGTAATCCTTGAACTGAAAGGGAAGCTTTGCCTGTCTCCATGGTTGACCATGCACCAAAGCGCTATACCGTCGAGAAAGGTCCCGGCCCAAAATCCCCATGGACTCGCCATCGGCTATCAGGTGATGGAGATTCACATGCAGAAACCAGGATTGCGATTCCAGCCGAAAAAGAAGGGTGCGGATCAAGGGTCCCCGCTCAAGACGAAAGGGCAAACGCGCGGAGGCCTGACCCAACTGAAGCGCGAAATCGAGGTTATCCCTCAGGCCTTGCAGATCGATTACCGCCAGACGAGGGGAGCATTCAGCATGGACCCGCTGAACGGGTTGGTCTCCAACTTTCGGAAAACTGGTCCTCAAAATTTCGTGGCGGCCGGATACATGGTGAAAGGCGCGTTCTAGTAAAAGCGGGTCCGGCAAACCTTTTAGGCGAAAAAGGGCGGGCATGTTATAGGCAAAGGGCGATGCCTCTGTCTGATGAAGAATCCAAAGCCGCCGCTGGGTGTGGGTGAGTGGATAATGGTCTCGCCTCTTGGCCCTTGGAATATGGCGAAATCCCTGGTTCGCGGTTGTGGCGAGCAGATCGGCCTGGTCCCGAATGGTGCGCACACGGAACAAATCGCGCGGCGCCAGGCCCCGCCCAATGGCGCGATACATTCGTGAGGACAATTCCATGACGTTCAAGCTGTGGCCGCCAACCTCAAAAAAATCGGCCACCACGCTGGAAACCTCTTTTCCCAACACCTCGCCCCACAGGCGAGCCAAACCAATTTCCAAGTCGCCGCGGGGCATTTCCGCCAACTTGCCGGGCAAATTCGCCGCCCCGATCTCCGTGAGGGCGACGAGATCCGGCTTGCCGCGTTCATTCAGGGGAATTTTCTCCAGCACACGCCAAGAAGAAGGCAACATATACGCGGGTAGGTGTTCTCGCATATAGGCGGGCACCTCAGCCAAATCGGCTCCAGGAGCCAGGACCAGGTAGGCCGCGACCGAACGATTAGCCGGGGGTGTTCCCGCGAGAACTACGGCGGCGTCCGCAACAGAAGGGTGCCGGATCAGACGCTGGCGTATTTCACCCAATTCCACACGGTAACCGCGCAATTTGACCTGTTGATCGCTTCGGCCCGTAAACTCAAATTCTCCGCTCGGCGCGCGACGGCCAAGGTCTCCACTGCGGTACAAACGCGCGCCCAAAAGCCAGGGGTGGGGCACAAAACGGCGAGCGGTCTCGGCCGGTAGATTAACATAGCCGCGGGCCAGGCAATTGCCGGCAATACAGATTTCACCGATCACACCATCCGGCAAAGACTGCAAGCTAGGATCCAGGGCGGCCATCGCCACGCCGGGTTTGGGATAGCCGATTGGAGCCGCGACCTCCCAGTCACGCTTCTTTCCCTGGTAACGCCCACTGCTTACATCGATACAGGTTTCGGTGGGCCCGTAAAGATTGAACAATTGCAACCCGCCCCTTCCCCCGCGGGAGAACAGCCGCTCCGACAGATCGGAACTCAGGGCTTCACCGCCCAACAGGAGCTTTTTCAGGCTCGGGAAATGGGTCGGAGACATTTCAGCCAGGATCAGCAACCGTAAAAAGGAGGGCGTACAGTTCACCATGCTCCAGCGGAACCGGCCCAATTCCTCAAGGAAGAGTCCCGCATCCCTTTTCACCTCATCCCGTGGAATGTGGAGACAATGCCCGTATGCCAATGAAGCCAGCGGCTGCTGGATGGAGGGGTCGAACTGTGGCGAAGCGAGCCAGGGCACGTGTTCCACTTCCTCAGGCCGGTATAGTGAAGCCATGCCCGCGATATTGTGCGCCAGCGCGCCATGAGAAACCAGCACGCCCTTGGGATCTCCTGTGGTGCCCGAGGTATAGAGCAGGTAAGCCGCCTGAGATGGGTGAGGCGGCCCATTCGGGGGGATCTTCGAGCCTACCGGAATTTGGTCGAGGCTCCACGCGGGCCGATCGCTGATTTCTCCGATTTCCCCGATCCCGGCGCCCTCCGTAATCCAAAATTGCACATTCGCATCACGAGCCATGAACGCGGCCCGGCGGGTTGGCAACTCCGGTCCGATAGGCACGTAAACTCCGCCCGCGCGGAGAAGACCCAGCATGACGAGCGCCATCCGGGGCGTGGGCCGCATTCGGACGCCCACCGGAGTTTCCGAACCAACGCCGAGATGACCGCGAAACCACGCGGACAAATCTTGGACGGCCACCCATAATTCGCGATAGCAGAGAAGGCCCTCGGGGCTCCAAAGCGCGATGCGGTCCGGCCACAACCTTGCGGCGGCTTCCAATCCGTCCATCGCCGCGCCGTCCCAGGGTTCGAGGGCTGTTGGCGGAGTTGACAAGCGCCTTAGAAGAAGCTCCCGTTCCGGTTTTTCAAGATAGTCGATCTCACCGCAGAGCTCAAAAGGCGCCTTCAGGACTCGCAGAGCCAGCGCCCGCGCGTGCCGAAGGTATTGACCGGCCTGGAAAGAATCGCTATGACGCTTTTGGTAATCCAATTCCAGGTAAAGCGAAGCATCGGGCTGATCGTCAGCGGCATAGAGGCTCAATGGCAATCCGCATTCACCGGAGGGGATGCGGATGAGTCTGGGTATCGGATTCATTTTTGTTTTTGCAGTTCGCGTTCCCAGATAGGAAAGCGCAATATCGTAGCGCTCATGATCCTTGGGAAGGTGTTGGCGATAGCGGTAGGCGGCGCGGATGGTATTTTTTATCTCATGAAAAAATTCCAGTACATTCTGGCCGGGGTCGAAACGAACTCGAACGGGCAATACGCCGGCGAACATGCCCACGGTCCGTTTCAAGGCTCTAGTTTCCCGATCCCTCACGGCCAGCCCAACCACCAGGGACTCCCGCTGCAGCACCCGACAAAAGTACAACCCGATGACCCCGGTCAACAGGGAGGGTAGGCTCAAGCCATGGCCGGTCATGAAACCGAGAAGGCGTTCATGAGAGGCGCCCTCGATGCGAATCATGCGGGTTCCCGCGCCTAAATCGGCAGGCTTTTCATCGTGGCGGCAGAGACCGGAAAAAGGAGGCGTGGGAAATTTCGCCAGCTTAGCCGCCCACCAGGCCCGGCCCCCGTGTCGCCGGGGTTGGCTGTCCATTTCCCGTTTCACCTTCCCGCGATCCATCAAAAAACGCGAAAAGGGAAAAAGCGCTTCCAAAGCTTGACGCTCTCCCCTCAATCGGGAGCGGTAAACTCGCATAACGCGCCGGACCAGCAGCGAAATTCCCCAACCGTCGATGAGGAGGTGGTGGAACTTTCCCATCCAAAAATATCTCCTCTCCCCCAGCTTGAAAACCGCCCACTGAAAAAGGGGCGCGGGGCATACTGGAAGCGCTTTTGCAAAGCAGCGCCGCATGCATTGGATCGCCCACTGGTCGGGCGATGGCAAGCTGGAAAGATCCACAATGGGCAACCGAATCTCAAGAGGGCGGCGCACCCTTTGGCGGGGTTCTCCATGCCGCTCGAAAAACTCCAATCCCAGGGCCTCGGTGTGATGGGTCGCCTCGACCACCGCCAAGGCGAAAAGCCGCATGTCGAAAGTGCCCTTCAGCACCATGAAACCGCCGGTGTTGTATTGGGGCGAACACGGATTCTTTTGTTGTTCGATCCATATCTCTCTCTGTCGAGAGGTTAACGGATAAGTCTCCATACTGAACCTTGGGAGTGAAAATTGTCCGCATTGTAACAAAAAGGCCGGACTTTCCACGCGCCAAATCTTTAAAAGCAAAAGAAATCTGGTGCTCGCTATAATATGCGGAATTGAAAAATACGCCAAGCCAAGGGCCGACTGGCATGGATAGATTTTCGAGGGTTTCTCAGACTCGAATCCGGTGTTAGACTGGCACGAGCCGCGCCCGCGCCAAGCCATGGGTTCCCTATTTGTCAGGATGGGGTTGGACAAAAGTTAAATGGAAATTAAAGTAGAATTCAACCTGGTCCAATCACCATCTTGGAGGAAGGTATGGGATCGTCGAAACCC
>JBGTRP010000690.1:0-4330 GCA_041940685.1 Acanthopleuribacteraceae bacterium | reverse complement strand
CAATACGTTGATGACCCCATTTCCTGAAAAGTCCCGCTTCATGAGGTCCTCGAGCTGGAGCGCGGGCTCGCCGAAAAAGTTCGCGCCGCCTTGTTGCTCCAGCACCAGCAACCGCCGTTGAATGGCCCCCACCGAGGCTTTGCTCACATTGCCGTAGGCGCTACTCAATTCCGATGCATTTTCCGCCACGTGGGCGAGCATGGAACGCAAATCCTTGAGATCCAAAAGCAGAAGGCCATTTTCGTCGGCTACCCGAAAGGCGATATTGAGGATGCCTTCCTGGGTGTCGTTCAACTCGAGCAGGCGCGACAGCAACAAGGGGCCCATTTCGGAAATGGTGGTGCGAATGGGATGGCCTTGTTCACCAAAAAGATCCCAGAAAAGGGTGGGGAATCGCTTGGGACCGAATGCCTGCCACCCGATCAGAGTCGCACGCTCCACCAGTTTGGGATGGACGCCTCCGGCCTGGCTGATTCCGGAGAGGTCGCCTTTTACATCGGCCATGAACACGGGCACCCCAATTTCTGCAAAGCCCTCCGCGAGTATTTGGAGTGTAACGGTTTTGCCCGTGCCCGTGGCGCCCGCGATCAAACCATGACGGTTGGCCAGCTTGGCGCCTAGCCGGATTTCCGTTTCGCCCTTGCCGATGTATATTGCCGCGTCGCTCATCATAAAAACCTCTGCCTCATATGGCTTGATCGCACTCGCAAGGCCTTGCTCGGAATGGGAAAAAGGCGTCGCCCGCGCCTTTCCTGAGATGACCTCGACGATTGGGTAGACACATCATCCTACTACGAGTCGGCCCATGTGAAATGAAAAAATAGGGCAATATCCTCTCTATTTGTGTGCCGGAATTTGGGTGGCGGCGGGAGCGGGGCATGCGGTTTTTCTTTACCCGAACGCGGGCTTCCGTTTGGCAGCTACTATGCCCTGGAAGGGTCTGGGCAAACCCCGCCGGCCCCGCTGAAAACTTTTTAAGGATGACAATTTGAATTTGGTTTGAAACGACTTCAGACCTATAATGGGGCTTTCTTTAAAGCAACTCAAACAAGCGATGGGGGAGGGTTTTATGGTTTTTGTTCGTGGCGGACTTTGCTGCTTGGCATTGGCGCTGGGCATTCATGCGGATGCGCAAGAAATAATGGGCAAAAAGAAAAAGGGCATGAAGGGGCGCTACCTGCAAATTGAGGCGGGCGCAAACCTTGCCGATTACCGCGACGCCCTCGTGATCCTGGAGCCCGCGGTCCTCTCCGCGGACAAGGATCGGCCGATCGACAACGAGACCGTCCGGCAGACTTCCGATGAGCTGTTGAAAGAAGCCCTACAGGAATTGGGCGTGTTTGGAGAATTGGTCGATGCCGAACCCGCGAACCTGCCGGAAGATGGTCCGTCACTACGCATTAAAACCACCCTTACGCTTCAGCATGGGTCCCGGGCCATGCGTTATTTCGTGGGAGCGGGAGCGGGCAAATCGAAACTCCATATTCAAATAGAAATGGTGGACGCTTCATCCGGCAAAGCCCTGGCCAAATACAATGGTTTCGGATCAGGGGCCGGTTTTGCCTCGTTTTCGGGCGGCGCTGTTTCTCGCATGGCCCATGACGATCTGCAAGAAAACTACAAACAATTGACCGGATACCTGGCGGTTAAGATGAAATGAGCCAAGAGACGGAGCCCCGAAATACAGACTGCCGGATGGCGATGGTGTTTCGGGGCCCGGGTGGCTAGTAGGTGACGATCGGCGGTAGCGCCTTGGCTTGATCGACCCAGTCTTGAACGGTTTTTTCGCCAGGAGCCTTGCGGGTCAGTTTCTTGGCATCCTGCACCTCGGCCATTTTGGCGGCCAGGTTCGCGGCATTGCGGTTGCGCAGTTCCTTGACCGTGTCCACGCCCGCGGCTTCCAGCAACTCCGCGTATTGGGTGGATACGCCCTTAATACGAAATAGATCCGCCATATTGACGAATTTGAGAATCTGCTTCGCATCCATTCCGCATTCATTGGCCATCTTGTTTCGACCCGAGCGGGTTGCGCCGGCTTCCAAGAGCTTCTCGGTCGTATTGATGCCGCCATCGCGCAATTTCTGACCATAGACTTTGCCGATTCCTTCAATGTCTTCAATTTTCATGGTATTTCATTCCTCCACAATGGTGTTTTATCCTCAAACTGATTCATGAGATAGGGAAAGTAATAGCAACTTAGATACCAATGGAAATTATTATAGCGAAAAAAAACCGAATCAAGATTTCAAATTGACTTTGAGTTATTGGCAAGCAGCCGGCTTTTCGCATACCGAATCATTCAAGAAGATTAAAATCTTTTGACCTTTGCCGCGCTCGCGGCGGCGATGGGAGAGGGATCACATCAGGAAAATAGAAAACGGCAGACCCCATCGAGAATTGCGGTTGCTCCCATTCTTCCGGCTCCGGTCAGGCTGATTTCCGGAACCGGACCAGACTTGCGATGCCGCGTGAACGGATGAGTAGAGCCGCACTGGCGATTTGCCGAAAAAGAGGGGAAGGCTCCCGAAGGGCTGGATAGGAGGTTCTTCGGTTGGTGGAGCCATTCCCCGCATTCGGCTTGGGGTCTGCCGTTTTAGGGATGGGGGTGCAAGTACTTTGCCAAATTGTGCGGCGTGTGGAATTCTTGTGAAAAAAATAATTCAAACAACTGGAAAAATAAGTAGTTGCAGTTGATATTGTTTCATGCGTAAAAGTGATTGACAGAGGTTTTGGGGCGCGTTGCTTCAATCCGCGACATTTAGGTGTTGAATATGGCGCAGATTGATGAATATAAAACAAGCCTTCCGGTACGGGAGCCTCCCGCGGGAGTGCGACAACTTTCTTTAAGCTGTCTTGATGTTGGCTTTTCCTTCCGGAACGAAAAAGGGTTGAGAAGGCTCGAATCGCCGCGCTTCACGCGGGAAATTTGTTCCAAGACTCTGTTTTTATTCATCTTTCAAATCATAGATATTGGTTTTTGTGTTTTTGCGCGAAAAAATTATATTTTTGGTTGACGGAGTTGCGCCGCCTGTGGTCTAATGCTTGGCCAATAACCTAGTCTTTTTCGCCCAAAAATACCTTGAATAAGGTGGCCTTTCATGTCTCATAAGTATAGTTTCCCGGCAATGAAGGACCGCGAGAGGGATAGGTGCGTTCTCAACTATGCTGAAAGGAGATTGTCCATGACCCTTAAAAAAGCCTTGTACGCCATCGCCTTCCTCTTCTTGGTCGGCGCGGCGATCGTTCCCATGGCCTTTGGTTTCGGCGGCCATTGGGAGGAATATGATTCCACTCAGTTCGATTGTCGTCCGCCCGCGGCGGACTGCTATGTGATCGTCGTCAAAAAATAAGCAACCCATCAACAATGCGGGCGCCGTTCCCGAACTTAAATATTCGAATTGAACATGAAACAACCAATAACAAAAACGAGCGGGATGTCATTCACCGGGTCGAGGTATTGCGAAAGCGGCCCTATGGCATTCCGCGAAACCAGGTTCCAAATGTCAGAGACACGCGGGAGATTTCCATCCGGGAGGGTCGGGATCTTAGTCTCTGAAAACTACCGCCTTGTCCTCCCGAAGATCGCGGGAGTAACAAATTGGATCGCCAAGGCGGTGAAGCCGATCGCGGGTATTCCTCAACCGCTTCAGCCAAGGATGCGGCGGGAGTATTCCCTATTTCGGTTGTGGCGTTTTCATTTGGAACCCGAATCGATAGTTCCTTAACAGCCGGAAGGGCGGTAACCGCGGCCTTTCCGGCTTTTTTGTTTTTGACCCAGGAGAAAATTAGATGTGGATCGAAGCCCTGACCTTGAGCATTTGTCTTCACGGCGTCACGGTGAACAAAAGCAACGAAATCCATTTTGCGATTCCCGCTTCCGCGACTCCGCCATCGATCGCCTTAGACGAGCGGGGCGCCATTTTTTATGCCGATTATTGGAGCCACCAAATCTACAAATTGCCGCTCGGCGACCGTCTCGAAGCCATTGGCGGCGACGCCTCGCTTGTGGAAGGGGTAAAAATCGGGCGGCCCGGTAGGGGGCCCGGAGAACTGCAGAAGCCAAGCGCCCTGGCCGTTCTGAAGAAAAGCGGGGCCCGGGAGAAAGATGTGTTGCTGGTGCTGCTTGCCAGCGGCAAATTGTTGACCTTCGATCCGGAATCCGGTCAATTCCTCAAGGAAATCCACGGTTTCTTCCCTGGTCGCGTGCTGTTGGACCGACCCGCCGGCGGTTTTGTGGTTCTGGGCCGGTTGGACAACAACAACTTTTACCACCATCTCCTGGACGACGGCAGCCTGGTGGAAAGTAGGTTGAAGGTCAAGTTCGACCCCA
>JBGTRP010000689.1:0-4346 GCA_041940685.1 Acanthopleuribacteraceae bacterium | reverse complement strand
GCTCGTGACAATTGCTGGAGCTGCGAATACCGATCCAGCTCCAGGGGATCGAAGTCGGCGCCCTCCTCACCGATTTGCTCACGGCGATACTGAATCTGGGCCTCGTTTTCTATCCCGAGGCGGCGCACCTGATCCTCGCGGCCGACGTCGGTGACGATCGCGAGCCGGTCGTGGCCTTGCGCCGAGAGCTCCTCCGCGACCGCTTCGAGCTTTAGCGGCAATACAGCCGCCGCGCCTTACTGACCGGCAATTTCCGCCAGCACCTCGGGCTGGTCAGGCAGCAAGCCTACCTCCACCAGGCGGGGCGGCAAGACTCGCCAATTGGCATCCGCTTGAAACACCTTTTTGAACAAGGGTAAGGCTTCGGACAACCGATCGATGCTCACCAGGTTCACCGCCTGCCAAAAAAGGGGCTCCACCCGGCCCGGCAATTGGGAGACCGCCTGGCGGTAGTGGTTCATGGCCTCCTCTATTTTCTTGTGTTCGAGCGCCAGGTCTCCCCGATTCATGCTGTCGTAGGCTTTGCTCACCGCGATCAGGCGGCCG
The DNA here is from genome assembly GCA_041940685.1 of Acanthopleuribacteraceae bacterium. Classification (GTDB taxonomy): domain Bacteria; phylum Acidobacteriota; class Holophagae; order Acanthopleuribacterales; family Acanthopleuribacteraceae; genus JBGTRP01. The sequence goes on along the minus strand of JBGTRP010000689.1, from coordinate 3,800 downwards.
AGTTCCTCCAAGGGGCGGGGATGGTCCTCCACCCGCAGGTCCAGCACGACGCCCCGCCATTCGCGCTCCGGTTTTTCGGAGCTGACGACCTTCATGGCTGCGGACTGCTGGCCGCGCAGGTCGCCGCCCTCCGCCTGAGCCGCGGACAAGGCCGCCAACAGACGATCGGCCATGGGTTTGCCCTGGGCGGCCTCATAGGCCTCCGCCATGGCCTCGCACACACCATCCTTGAGCATCAGGTTCGCCTGGACGCTGAAATTCTTCCCCTGAAGATCGCAAGCCTCCCTGATGCATTTGGCGCCCGTATGGGCGGCCACCCGGCCACGGGCGTCCACCATCGCCACTTGGCGCACCGCCTCGCCCGCGTCCTCGGCCAAAAGTTTCGCGAGCGCGTCTCCGGGCGATGCGCCGGAGCCCAGGGCCCTCAGGCCGAGCGGACCGTAATCCACCTTCACGAACGACTGCGTGGCTACCGCTCCCACGCCGGCCTTCGCCCAAATCACCAGCCCGCCTACCGAGAACCAATGGGACTGAACCGCCGCGCCGATCTCCCCGGAATTTGGGTCATAGGCGACGATGGAATAGGTATGGACCAGTTGAGAGGGGCGGACGTCCGCACTATCCTCTCCGCTTCCAAACCACAACAGAAACGAAAGCAAAATCAAAACGAACCTCCCAATAGCGGCGCCGCACAATTCCGGTGAGCAACCCATCCGGCCGAGGGCCATAACGGGGTGGCGCCCCTGCGGTGAAAAAGACGTTGAATCAGCCTACCATTTTATGATGAAGCCATTTCCGCTTGTAATGCTAAAATATGGGCTTGTTTACGAAAAACGATTGGAAATTGAATGCACAATCAAAAGGAGAATCCCATGCGCAAACCATACATCTTCTTCGCCATTCTGGCCCTGGCAGGTCTGCAGCAAGCCCTGGCCCAGGGCGATGCCGCCGCTGGAAAAGCCGGTTACACCGTTTGTATCGCCTGTCATGGACCAGACGGCGCGGGTAACCAGGCGCTCAATTCACCAGCCATCGCGGGGCAGGAAGAGTGGTACGTCGCCCGGCAATTAAAATATTTTAAGGATGGCATCCGCGGCGCCGACCCAAAGGATATTTTCGGTATGCAGATGCGGCCCATGGCCATGACGCTCGTCGACGACGCTGCCATCCAAAATGTGGCCGCTTACGTGAGCCAGATGAAGCCGGTCAAGGTGACCTCGACGCTTGGCGGCGATGTCGGAAAAGGAAAAACCACCTACCAAACCGTTTGCGCTACCTGTCACGGTCCCGAGGGAAAGGGGATGAAGGTCATGAACGCGCCCAAGGTCTTTATTCAGCAGGACTGGTACCTGCTGCGCCAACTTATAAATTTCAAGGAAGGCATTCGCGGCACGAACCCCAAGGACATCTTCGGCATGCAGATGCGGCCCATGGCCATGACCCTACCCGATGAGCAGGCCATGAAAGACGTCATTGCCTTCATGCTGTCGTTGCAACCCTAGCCGCCTTGGCGGTCAGGATCTTTAACTTTGTGTGGTGTGTTTAGAACGCCAAGGCGACAGTTGCAAGTGGCAAGATACAAGCCGCAAGCAGGGGGCAAAGTATCCAACTTGTGGCTTGATGCTTGGAGCTTGTTGCGTGGGGCCGCGCACCCGGAAACTATAAGCCTTGATGGGCTGGTAGCCCCCGGCTGGGGCGTGGACCCGCTGGGAGAACCCAACAGGGAGACGCCCCGGGCCTCGGTCTGGGGATTATTTCTAAATTCGGCCGGTGATGGACGAGAACCGGGTGGCAATCCGGCTCTTGAATTGCCGGCCCCTTCGCTTTTCCCCGCATAGGAATCGGCATGAGCAACGTCTATGACGCGGTAATCGTGGGTCTGGGCGCCATGGGCAGCGCGGCCGCTTGGCATCTCGCGCGTCGGGGCGCCCGCGTCGTGGGTCTCGAACAATTCACGCCCGCCCATGACCTCGGCTCTAGCCACGGCGAGTCACGCATCATTCGCCAGGCCTACTTCGAACATCCGGATTATGTGCCCCTGGTCCTGAGCTGTTACGACCAATGGCGGGAGATCGAAAAAAAATCGGCGATCGAGTTATTGTTGCTCTCCGGCGGGCTGATGTTGAGCCCGCCCCGGAATCCCGTGTTCCGCGGCAGCCTTTTGAGCGCGCGGCGGCATCGCCTGTCCCATGAGGTTTGGGACCTTGACAAGCTAAGAACGCGTTACCCCGCCTTTCAGCCGCCCTCTCATTTCGCGAGTCTTTACGAGCCGCGGGCCGGTGTGCTGTTGGTGGAAAAGTGCATTCTCGCCATGCAGCGGCTCGCGACCAGGGCCGGCGCGAATCTCCACTTCGAGGAGCGGGTCCTTGGCTGGGAGGCGGGTCGAGGCAATGCGCCCGCGCGGGTGCGAACCAACCTGGGCGAGTACTCTTGCCGCGCCTTGATCCTCGCGGCCGGGGCATGGTCGCCTTCCCTATTGCGCTCGTTGGGCGCGAACCTGACCGTGGAGCGCCTGGTCATGCATTGGTTCCAACCCGAGGGAGCGTTGGAAGCCTATGAACCACAACGTTTCCCCGTACATATCTGGGGCCTGGACAATGGAAGTTACTTTTACGGCATGCCCGCGATCCCCAACGGAATCCCGGGCCTCAAGCTGGCCTTCCACGAACCCCGCGAGCGTTGTACGCCCGCGACCATTGAACGAGAGGTTCGGGAAGAGGAAATCCAGGCCATCAGTGAAAGCGTGCGCACCTACCTTCCCGACCTGGCCCACCGCCATATCGCCGCAAAAACCTGCATGTACACCACGACCCCTGACGAACATTTCGTGCTCGGTCCTCATCCCGACCAAAGCGGGGTTTTTCTCGCTTGTGGTTTCTCGGGGCACGGCTTCAAGTTCGCTCCGGTGATGGGAGAGGCCTTGGCCGACCTCGCCTTGGAAGGGAAAACCAATCACCCCATCGGCCTGTTCGATCCCACCCGTTTCCGCGCCAATCAAACCGGTCCGGAACCGTCATCAGGCTGATTCGGAACCCATGGCGGGGAACAGCAGCGGGCGTCTATCCGGAGAGAGTGGCTTTCCATCCAAGAACCGCCGCCACTCGCGATCCAGGACCTCCACATCGAGACCCATGAAAAAGCGCGCCCCCCCGCGCGCCTTGCCCCAATGACCAAGCGCCCGTCGGGCAACGTTTTGGAAGGCCTCGCTTTTCCCCATTTTCAGATGAAGGCAAGCCGCGCTCCATTGAATCAGGGCCTTGTAGATATGGGTCCGCTCGGGGTTATCCGAGCTCGCGCGCCATAGACCTTCCCAAACCTCGTGAGCCTCCCAAAAGTAACCGAAGTTGTATAGATCGACCCCGTGCAGAAAGGCCTGGTTCTCCGTCCATTGACTCTCGGGGAGGCCGCCACGCGATTCGGCATTCCCATGGGAATGCCCTCTCGGATGATTGCGGGGATGGGGGTGTTGGCCGGGGAGGAAAGCATAGGGAGGAAAAGGAATCTCGGGCAGGTAGCGTTTCATGGGTTTATGGCTCTTCTAGCCGCCTCGGCGGTCAAAATCTCTACTCTTGTGTGGTGTTTTGGGAACGCCAATGCGGCAGTTGCAAGCAGCAAGCGAGGGCAGAGCAAACTCAACTTGGAGCTTGCAGCTTGTTACAGCGGGATGCCAGAAAGCCCTTTTCGGTTCACCTTGATCGGCTGGAAGGCATCCCGCTAGGGGGAGAGTCTCACAATTCCTTTACATACAGGCTTGTGGACCAAGCACGAACGGCGCGCCGTCGAGGAATCAAAATTCCTTG
>JBGTRP010000688.1:0-4357 GCA_041940685.1 Acanthopleuribacteraceae bacterium | reverse complement strand
GGAAAAAATTAGAGCGGCGCCATCACCGTTCAACTTGACGACAAAACCATCCGTCAACCCGCCAAAAGTTTCGTCGAACGCTCCGGCAGTCGTTGGGAAATCACTGGATTGCGTTTCTCCTGAAACCAGGGCGCAACCAGCATCATCCACCGCGATCCCATTCCCAAATTCAACCACGGAGCCGCCAAGAAATGTGGAATAGATAAGCGCGCTTCCATCAGCGCTCAGCTTGGCCACAAAGGCGTCGCCCTGGCCGGCGTTGCTCTCATCGAAAGCCCCGGGGGTCGTTGGGAAATCGGGAGAGTAGGTAATGCCGGTGACAAAAGCGTTGTCAGCGGAATCCAGCGCGATTGCGAGGCCCATCTCCCTATCAGAGCCACCGAGAAAGGTGGAGTAGACCAGTCCCGTTCCCGTGCTGTTGAGCTTGGTCACAAAACTTTCCTGATCTCCCCCATTCCAACTCTCGGCCAGAACTCCCGTTGTTGTCGGGAAGCCGCTCGAAGTGGTTCGACCGGTAATCACCGCATTGCCATTGGTATCGAGAGCGATGGCCGTAGCCGCTTCCAACGCGGTGCCTCCAGACCCTCCCAAAAAAGTGCTCCAGGTGAGCTCCGGATCGACGATCAAAGCGAAACGGGGATCATACTCTCCCAGACGAAAACCCAGCCGCCCGCGGTCGAGGGGCTGAAAATCCACGACGACGGGATGGGTTTTGCCATCGATTTCCTGGAAGGCCCGCGGTGTGCGAAACACGAGCTCGGCGTTTCCAAGCCGTGCGGCCAGGTGGCCATTTTCCAAGAGCTCGAACTTTTCCGCGCCCGTCTGCATGACGATCCTGCCGGGATGCGAGCCCGGGGCGGCCACCCAGCGCATGGCGAGGCGGTCCATGAAGGCCGTGTACTCCAAGTCGATCCCGTCCCAGACCTGTTGATACACGAGCTTTTGATAAGCGGGCAACCCGGAACGCCAATGTTCCCGGGCTCCCAGGAAAAAATTGAACCGGGCGTCGGTTTTCTCCTCCAGGCGCGGCCGCGGGCGCTGTTTTTGGGCCAGCCCCTCGTCGAAGCCGGCCTTGAGAACGGTGGTCCGGGTTGGGTTTGTTGGGTTCCCTTCGTGGTTTGATGCGCTAGCCGAGGTCGTAGTCAAGCCGATGTAGGCGCCGCTTGAGGTGAACAACACCCGTCCGCCGGGCGTCTGGACGAAGGCAACCACGGAGGCGTCTTCCACGAGGCGGCGGCCGGTTTTTTGATGTGCGGTATTGGCGATAAAGTAACTGGGCGCCGCCTCGAACGATTGGATTCCGGGCGGCTGATGGCCCTCGGGGTCCTGGGCGGAAATGAAATTGAAAACGAGGGGGATTGCCAGAACGGTGAATCGTGCTATTGCCATGATATTTCCTTAAAACCCTGGTTTTTGAAACCAATTCCTTTGAATTTCTCGAGATGGCCGCGCCGGGCTGGCGACATGGCCGCCAACCCATTCGGGGCCCTAATTCCTAGCGGCGCCTATGGGCAGGGCGCGGTGTCATCCATATTGATGTAGAGAAAGTCCAGGACCGTTATGTTGCCATCACCGTCCGGGTCCCCGGCGAAGACTTGCGCCCAAAAGGGAACCAGAGCCCTTATATCTTGGAGGTGGTTAAAGCCATCCCCGTTGAAATCGTGAAATTCGCTATTTTGAGCGACCAGTAGCCAAGCCTCGGCCACCACGACCCGTTCCAACTCGTCGGTGACCATCGCTTCCAGCCGGGTGTTTACCGCCGGCGGTGGGTCCAGGGTTACCGAGTCTCCACTGGCGATTAGGGTCGTGGGGGGATCGGCCGTCCAAAGGGTTTGATGGTTGGCGATGGCGCATTGGACAACCACGTCAAAGGTTGGCGGATCCAGGCCCAGCGCCCCGGAGCCGGGTACGATCTCTGCCCGCAGCGCATCATCAACAACCAGCATCGCGAGGTTGGTGACTGTCGTGCCGCAGGGCCCGCTGACCTCACAGTAGTAGGCTCCCTCATCGGCCATGGACAGGCTGGTGAGCATCAGGCTGTTTTGAGTTTCTCCGGGCATGGCCATCCCGTCCTTGTACCATTGAAAGCTGAACGGATCGTATCCCCCGGCCGTGACAGTCCACTCGAGATCGCTGCCCGGGCATGCGACCGGCAGGTCGGGAATGCCGGAGACGGTCGGGGCCGCGCAGGGAGGAGGGGACAGCTTGGTGACAAACGCATCGCCGTAACCGTTCTGCGTTTCATCGAAAGCGCCGGCCATGGTGGGGAAGTCATGGGAGTAAGTCGTGCCCGCCACATACATATTGCCGGATGAATCGAGCGCGATCCCGCGGCCTTCATCCTCATCGGAACCGCCCAGGAAGGTAGCGTAGGTGAGTCCGCTCCCGGTGCTATTCAACATGGTGACGAATGCATCGATTCTCCCGGTAAAGATGGGGTCTCGCGCGGAGGCGGTCATGGGCAAATTACAAGAAGAGGTCAAACCAGCGATATAGGCATGACCGGAATCATCCAGGTCCATATCCCTCACCCAATCGCTACCCCTGCCTCCCAGGTAGGTGGAATATTCCAGCGCGCTTCCGTCGCTTTGTAGCTTGGCCAGGATCACGTCCCGGGAGCCGTTGTGGTGTTTGTCGAAGGCGTCCGGCGTGGTGGGGAACCCGCGGCCCTCGGAGGAAGCGGCGATGTAAGCGCACCCAAGCGCATCGACGCGAATCCCCTCGCCAAAATCATAGTTGGAGGAACCCATATAGGTGGAGTATTCCAGCGCGCTAGCATCGCTGTTCAGTTTGGTCACAAACGCATCGGTGAATCCGTTATGGGTTTCATCCAATACCCCGGGCGTCGTGGGGAAATCGCTCGAGTGGGTGTAGCCGGTCGCGTAGACATTCCCCGATTCGTCCATGTCGATCCCGTAACCAAAATCGTTATTGGCGCCGCCGAGCAAGGTGGAATAGATGAGTCCCGTGCCGCTATCGTTCAGCTTGATCACGAATCCATCCGTGGCGCCATCCAAGGTTTGGTCAAATGCCCCGGCGGTTGTGGGGAAATCGGCGGAAGCGGTGTACCCGATGAGGTGGGCTTGACCGGCCGCGTTGACCCTTACCCCGTAGCCGTTATCGACATGAGAGCCGCCGAAAAAGGTGGAGTAGGCAAGCCCGGTTCCAGCGGCATTGAGCTTGGTGACAAACACATCCTCCACGCCGTTGAAAACCTCGTCGAAGGCGCCCGGCGTAGTGGGGAATGAGTCCGAGGATGTGTAGCCGGTGATGAAAGCATTGCCCGCCGCATCGACGTAGTTGGGATTGAGCAAGTTACCGCTGGTGCAGCTCGAGCATTGCACCGGCACGTTCAGATCGTTGCTGGCGTCGCCATCGTCGGCGCCCCGGCGTTCAGCCCCGACGGCGATACCGCCGTCATCACCGCCATCCCGACGACGGGACCGTCCGACCCGGACACCGAGGAGCTCGTCGAGGTCGAGGCTGGCGTCGGCACCGTCGCTCCCAACGACCTCCGCTGGGCAGCCCGCACCCTGGCCAGGTACCACCTACTGGAGCAGGTCTCCCGCATCCCCGACCGGGCCATCAGCGTCCAGTCCGAGTTCGGCCAGATCACGCTGGCCCAGCCGGGAATGAACCGCCCCACCCCTCTCCCCGACGTCAACGTGGTCCTTAACCGCCACCGGCAATCCGTGCATCGGGCCCCGGTAGTTACCTGCGCTGATTTCCTGCTCGGCTTGCCTGGCTTCGGCCAAGGCTTCGTCTCGGCAGACGGTGATGTAAGAGTTCAGTTTTTCATCTACCTGTCCAATGCGGTCCAGATAGGCCCGGGTGGCCTGAACCGGCGAAACTTCGCGGGACTTAATCAGGACCGATAATCCGGTGGCAGATAGAAAAGGAATCTCGTTAGAGTCCATTATGGTAAAACTCCTTTGATGGCCTGGGGCAAAAACTATGTCTGAGAAGGTTCGTTGGGTGGTCGAATCACGCCTATTGTGCCCATGCGAGTGAGGCTTGTCAAATAGAGGTTACTGCTATAATTGGCGTTGATACGTTGGAGAAATAAGCAACGATATTCGTGGGAATATCTGTCCTAGTAGAGCCTTAGCGTACCGGAAGAGGTGACAATATGGATCAATGGGCGGGAGTGGTATTAGCGGCCGGTGACGGTAAAAGGATGAAATCGCGGCTCACCAAGGTGTTACACCGGGTGTGCGGCAAAGAGCTTGTTCGCTATCCAGTTGATCTCATGAAGGAATCCGGGGTCACCCGTGTGGTGGTGGTAGTGTCCCTCGGCAATCGACAGGCCGTCCAGGAACTACTGGGGAACCAGGTAGAGTACGTCACCCAAACGGAA
>JBGTRP010000687.1:0-4376 GCA_041940685.1 Acanthopleuribacteraceae bacterium | reverse complement strand
GTCTCTCGTGAATTTCATCCACCGCCCGACGCGTCATACGGCCGATTGCAATCCCGCGTTGATTGGTGACCACCACCAACCGAAACCCTTGCGCGCTCAACAGGCGAAGCGCCTCGAAAACGCCCTCCAACGGTTGAAACTCCCCCGGATGGGTAACGTAATCTCCCATGATGCGACGGTTCAATACGCCGTCCCTGTCCAGAAACACGGTTTTTCGGGGCTGGTTCGCCAGGTGACCGGAAGGAGAGGATAGGGAGCCGCTAATCTTCCCGCTCCCGCGTTTCTTCGTTGCCGGCGTGAAGCTTGAGGTAATGGAGCGAGGATTTGGATTTTTGATCCCTGGGCGGCACGGCCTCGATCAAGGCGACGCTCTGAAAGGGGATCATGATATTAGAAACATCCTTGAAGCGCTTTTTGGTATTCTCCAAATGGGGATTGACGACCAATCCCTCCTCGTAAGATAAATCCATGTCTTTTATGGAAACAAAGTAGGGGTGACTCAAATCCAAGGATCCCGCAACCAGTTCGTAATCCGTATCCTTCAAGCGAAAATGTACCTTAAACAATCCTTTCCTCCCGGCGGTCAACTATTGTAGCAGATGCGGCGGCGAACCAGTCGCGCGTTCTCAATCCCGCGCATCGCCCCGGGTTTTCCCCATCCAGCCGCAAACTTTCCCGAAACGGAGTATTCATGAACCACCATGCCCTGCCCCATGTCGTGATCGTGGGAGGCGGCTTTGCCGGACTGAAAGCCGCGCAAAAATTGAAACGGGCGCCCGTGCGCGTGACGCTGATCGACAAACGCAACTTTCACCTGTTCCAGCCGCTGCTCTACCAAGTTGCGACCGGGGGCCTTTCCCCCGCCGACATCGCCTCTCCCCTGCGTTCGGTTCTCAAAAAACACCGGAACGCCACCGTGCTGATGGAACAGGTGAGGGATATCGACCCTCATCAGCAGCAGGTTCATCTGGAAAACCAAACCTTGAACTATGATTACCTGATCGTGGCGACCGGCGTGAGGCATCATTATTTTGGCCATGAAGAGTGGGAGAAACGGGCGCCGGGGCTAAAAACCATCGAGGACGCCCGCGAAATGCGGCAACGGATCCTCCACGCCTTCGAGCTGGCGGAACGGGAGCCCGACCCGGCGAAACGGCGGATCCTACTGCGGTTCGTCATCGTGGGCGCGGGACCCACGGGCGTCGAGCTTGCCGGTGCGTTGGGCGAGCTTTCCCGCTCGACCATGAAACATAATTTCCGCCGCATCGACCCCGCCGAGGCAGAAATTTTTCTGGTCGAGGGCGGCGCGCGGGTGCTGTCCGGCTTTCCACCCGAACTTAGCCAAAAGGCGGCGCGGGCGCTGGAAAAGCTGGGCGTACGGGTCCACACGCATACCATGGTGACCCATGTCGGCAAAAAGGAGATTTGCTTCCAAAAGGATGGGGATGAAGAGCGAGTCGAGGCGGGAACCGTGCTTTGGGCCGCGGGCGTGAAAGTCTCGGGCCTCGGCGCCCGGCTCGCCGCGCGGTGCGCCGCGGACCAGGACGGCGCGGGCCGCATCAAGGTGCAACCCGATTTGACCCTGCCCGGATTTGAGAACCTGTTCGTGGCAGGGGATTTGGCGCATCTTTCCGACGCCTCCGGCCGGCCGATTCCCGGCGTAGCCCCGGCCGCCCTACAACAAGGCGCCTATGCGGCCCGCGCCATCCGAAAACGGCTGCACGGCGCGGCGCCACAACCTTTCCGCTATCGTAACAAGGGCAACCTGGCCGTTATTGGCCGCAACGCGGCGGTTGCTGACTTCTCCTTTTTCAAGTTTTCCGGCTTCCCGGCCTGGCTCCTGTGGGCCATGGTCCACATTCACTTTCTCATTGAGTTCGGAAACAAGCTCATGGTTTCCCTGCAATGGGCTTGGAACTACCTCACCCGCAAACGAGGAGCAAGACTAATTTCCCTAAAGGAGCCCTCCACTCCCGCGGAGCTAGCGGAAGAAAAAAGCGAGAGCCACGCGGTGGTTTGACGACCCGACCACGACGGTTGCCTCAAGTATTCAGATAATCTTTTTTCCGATTTCAGCCACACGCCGGGCCGCGCGCCGATCCACCCGGCGGGGAACCGCCAGCCCACGCTGAACGCCGGGCCGCTCATTCATCAACGCCATCCAACGTTGAAGATCGGGCAAACCATCCAGGCCCACCCCCGCCCATTCATGGGAACGCACCCAGGGGTAGGCGGCAAAATCCGCGATCGATACCTCCCCCACAATCGCGTCCTTGCCCCGCAATTGGCCGTCGAGCACCTGGTACAAACGCCGCGTCTCCTTTTGATAACGCTCGATGGCAAAGGGAATTTTCTCCGGCGCATAGTGGACGAAGACATGGGCCTGACCCTGCATGGGACCAATGCCTCCCATCTGGAACATGAGCCATTGAATGGTTTGCGAACGCTTTTTGGGGTCCGGGGAAAGAAAGCGCCCGCACTTTTCGGCCAGATAAATCAAAATGGCGCCGGATTCGAACACCGCGAAATCGCCCGCCTCCCGGTCGATCATCGCGGGGATTCGGCCGTTGGGATTAATCTTGAGGAATTCCGGCCGTTTCTGATCCAAGTTACCGAGATCCAGGGCAAAGGTCTCATAGGGCAGCCCCAACTCCTCCAACATGATGGAAACCTTGTAGCCATTGGGTGTCGGGGCCGTGTATAGCTCAATCATGTTCCGTCCTCAGCAAAAAATTTCAGGTTTGCCCCATGTTAGGCCAATGCCAAGGCTTTGACCAGTGGCGATCTCTGCCGGACCATCCAAGGCGCGGAAAGTCTATCGCGGGCAAAATCACAACAAAACAACAATTTGTTCGCGAAACACGCACTATTTTTGATTATTTGGTTTATTTTTATTGAAAAACAACCAAATTTATTCTAATTTGTAGTTAAGCATGTTGAAAAACGATGCAATTGAGACAAAAACGGAGGAAAGCGATGGCGAATCCAATCGGTAGACCCATGAAATACAGGCAGTTCCTCACCATCTTGGAGGATGAAAAGGTTTATACGCCGGCCACAATCGTCCGATTGGGCGAGGCCAAGGGCCTGATCGACCCGGAACTGGAGGGTGCGGAACGCAAAAAAGTCAAGATGAAGATCCGGCACTCGCTCGCCCGGTTCAGCTCCAATCATTTTTTCCCGATGGCGGGCGATGGCTGGGTCACGCTGAAGGGACAGCCGCCGTTGCGGGGATGGTTCGGCAAGCGTTGGAAAAACAACTTGCCGGAAATCAGCTAAAAACCGGGCTTTGGGCAGGGCAGGAATACCGCCCTGGAGCGCGGCCTCATGAGCGATCCGGGATCCACACCCGAAACGAAAGGGGAAAAGCCGGAGTCAAGGGTCTATCCTCATGAAGAACTCGGACCGTTTTCCGTAAATTTAACGGGCGCGGATCTACTCGGAACCGCCTATTTCAAATGGGAGAACTTGCGGTCAAGGGTTTGGTTCCAACCCTCTAGCCGCGCTTTCTGGGCCGTGAGCAAATCGCCGGCATCACCCTCGATGGTGATATTCAAAAGGCGATCCCGTTGTTGGATTCGGTTCACCACGGCTTGGTCCTCATCCCCAACGACGGAGCCGAAAATGGTGTGGTTCCCATCCAACCAGGGCGTGGGCACATGAGTGATGAAAAACTGGCTGCCGTTGGTACCGGGACCCGCGTTGGCCATGGAAAGGATACCGGGCCGATCGTGGCGAAGACCGGACTCCGTCTCGTCCTGGAAGGTATAACCGGGGCCGCCTCTCCCATCTCCATTGGGGCAGCCGCCCTGGACCATAAAATCCGGAATCACCCGGTGGAAGCTCAGCCCGGAATAGTACCCGCGCCCCGCGAGGTTTACGAAATTGGCCACGGTGATGGGCGCCTGATCGGCGTACAAATTTAATCGAATGACACCCTTGGAGGTCTCCAAAACGGCGGTAAGCTGATTTTTTTCGGTCATGTTTCTCCCCTTGCACCAGTTTCGATATACGCGGAATATGCGCGAGGTGCGTCAAATTTAAGAAATAACAATCGGCGCCCCGTGTCCCTCCCGCAAATACTAAAATCTACCTGGCGCCTATCGCGGAAAGCCAAAAGGACTCCCTGGCGAACAGGCTTCATCTTAGCGCGGCGCTAAGGGCTTTTCCAAGCAAATTTGAGCGGGGACGCCCCTCGCAGGCTGCCCTCTCAAGCGGAACCGCCCATTCGCCGCTGAACTTCCTCAAACAGGCATGTAACCACCTGGTCCTGATCCATCTGGTCGGTATCCACGGTCCAGGCATCGTCCGCACGCTTCAGCGGGGCATGCTCCCGACTGGAATCCCAACGGTCCCTGGCAATCAAGTCGCGCTCT
>JBGTRP010000686.1:0-4378 GCA_041940685.1 Acanthopleuribacteraceae bacterium | reverse complement strand
ACGCCGCTTTGCGCGCCAGCTTTCATTGGAAAAACCTGACCGAACCTCTTCAAATGGTTCACGTGCGCTTGAGCCTGCCTTTCCAATTGCTCGACTGGCGCGAGTTCTCCACCGGCGAACAAGGCGCGCTCTTAGAGGAATTTCTAGCCGCGGATCGCCGGCTCGGCTTTCTTCTGGAACGCCCACCCCTCATGCGTTGCGCCTTGATTCGACTTGGCGAGCGGCGCTATCACTTCGTGTGGAGCATTCACCATCTCCTGGCCGATGGTTGGTCCGTGGGATTGCTGTTCACGGAAGCCTTCGGCCGTTATGAGCGAACCCTCGCCGGAAAGCAAGGCCCATCGGACACCGCGCCCCAGTTCCGACGTTACATCGAGTGGTTGCGGACACGTGACGCGCGGGGCGCGGAAAATTTCTGGCGCCGCCATTTGGCGAACTTCCCCACCTCGTGCGCCTTGCCCGGAAGTGGCATGACCGAGCGGGACGCCATTCGGAAAGCGGAACAACCTCCAGCCTCGAGTGTGCAATGGCGACTGCCCAACCACCTCACCAGCGGGCTGAACGGCCTGGCCCGCGAACTGCGAATCACGTTAAATACCATAATGCGAGGGGCCTGGGCTCTTTTGCTGAGTCGCTATGGCGATGTGGAAGAGGTCGTGTTCGGCAATGTTTTCTCCGGCAGACCCTCGGACCTTGCCGATGCGAGTTCCATGGTCGGTTTGTTCATCAATACCCTTCCGCTCCCCATCCAGGTTCCGAGCAAGGAGCGGCTCCCGAGTTTTTTACACCGCGCTCAGGCCCAACAGGCGGAGGCGGAGGCCTTCTCCTACACGCCTTTGGTGCGCCTGCAGGGCTGGGCGGGGCTTTCCAAAGAGCAGACCCTGTTCGATCATATCTTGGTTTTCGAGAATTACCCGGTCGATCGTGCCGCGGAAGAGGGCTTAGCCCATTTGGAAATCAGCGAAATAGAAGTCCATGAGCGCAGCAATTATCCGCTCGCGGTCATCGTGATTCCCGATGAGGAACTGAGGTTAGGTTTCCAGTACCGCACCGACCACTACGACCAAGCCTCCATCGAACGGCTTTTCAGCCACCTGAAGAACCTATTAACCGCGATGGTTGCTGACCCCCAATCCCGCTTAGCGGCCTATTCTCCTCTGGATCCCACCGAGCGGGCCCGCCTGCTTTGGGAGTGGAACGACACCCTTTCAGAGTACCCACGGGACCTTTGCCTACAAGAGCTTTTCGTGACGAGCATGGCTAGGAACCCCGAGGCGATTGCCCTGGCCTTTGAAAACCGCCAAATCAGTTATGCCATGCTCGCCCACCGGGCCGAGTCCCTCGCGGAGCGGCTGAAACAACGGGGTGTCGGGCCGGATGTATTTGTTGGAATCCACACGGAGCGCTCGGATGCGGCCGTTACCGGCATCCTCGCCATCATCTTGGCCGGCGGCGCCTATGTTCCTCTCAACCCCGAATTCCCACCCGAACGGCTGGCTCTGATCATTAAAGACGCGGGTATCGAAATTGTGTTGAGCGCGGCGAACAAGCCATGGGCGCCCCCAAGCGATAAGCTGCGCGGTTACCCGGTCGTACTCCCTTTGGAATTTCACCCCAACAGAACGCAACGCTGCCGAACGGCCGCATTTCCCGCACCCCTCAACGCGGCCTACCTGGTCTACACCTCCGGTTCCACGGGTTTTCCCAAGGGCGTGGTGGTTCCCCAAAGAGCGGTCACCCGGCTCTTATTCAACACCAACTACATCGCATTGGGGACCTCCGATCGCATGGGCCAAATTGCCGATCTCACCTTTGACGCCGCCACCTTGGAACTCTGGGGCTCCCTGCTATTCGGGGGCGCGCTGGTAATCATAGCCAAGGAAGTCATTCTCGAACCCCCACGCTTCGCCGCGCAACTGCGGGCCCTGCGTATCAGCGTCACCTTCTTTACCAGCGCGTTGTTCAACCAAACGGCCAAGGCCGCGCCGGATGCCTTCCACTTGTTCGAGCACTTATTGGTGGGTGGAGAGGCGGTCGATCCCGGCTGGACGGAGGTCGTTCTGGAACAAGGCCCGCCACGACGGCTCCTCAATGGGTACGGTCCCACGGAAAACACGACCTTTTCTACCTGGTTTCCCATTCACCGATTGCCCAAGGGAAGGAGTAACGTGCCCATTGGCCGGCCAATCTCCAACTCCCGATGTCTGGTCTTGGATCGGTGGTTGGAGCCGGTACCGGTCGCCGTCGCGGGTGAGCTTTACTTGGGCGGCGATGGCCTTGCCCGAGGTTACTTCCAAGCAGCCGCGTTAACCGCGCAAAAATTTGTGCCCCATCCCTTCGCGGGCGAATCGCTTTCGGACAAGCCGGGTTCCCGGCTCTACCGCAGTGGTGACCGGGTTCGTTACCGGCCCAAGGGCGAGATCGAATTCTTGGGTCGCGTGGATCAACAGATCAAGCTGCGAGGCTTCCGAATCGAGCCAGGTGAAATCGAAGCCCGATTATTGCGGCATCCCGAGGTAGAGGACGCGGTGGTCCATTGCAGGGAGGATGAACCCGGGGAAAAGCGGCTAGTCGCCTATATTATCCACGCCCGCGGGTCGGCGCCGCTCAAAAGCGACCAAAAGGGTCCGCCTCCCCTGCGGCCCGAGGGCCGCCGCCTTGCCGCCTACTTGAGAGAGCATCTCCCCGAGTACATGGTGCCCGCGGCTTTTGTTTTTCTAGAGACTTTCCCCCTCACCGCTCATAAAAAATTAGACCGCGCCGCGCTTCCCGTACCGGACGCCGCCCAGAGCAGCCGCAAAGGGGTCGCCCCGCGCAACCAGCTCGAACGGGAACTGGCCGCTATCTGGGCCGAACTGCTCCAATTGAAAACCGTCGGCATCCACGATAATTTCTTCGAGGAAGGCGGCCATTCCCTCATGGCCACCCGGGTCATTTCGAGAATCAATGGCCAATTCGAGCTCGAGATTCCCCTTCGCGCCCTGTTCAACCACCCCACGGTGGCCGCCATGGCCGACCATTTGCTCCAAGTTCAAGCGGTTCGCAAAAAACCGCTCCTACCTCCCATCCGTCCCGTCGCGGAACTAAAAACCAGGGTGAAGAGACGGCCGCCCAGCCTTTCCCAGGGTTTTCCGCTCTCCTTCGCTCAGCAGCGGATGTGGCTACTGGATGAAATGGGAAAACAAAAGAGCGGCTACAACATGCCTTTTGGGTTGAGTATGGGCGGTCGACTCGCTATCGACATTCTGGAAACCTGTCTCTCGGAAATTCAGCGGCGTCACCAGGTTTTGCGTACCACCTTCCCCACGGTTCGCGGCAGATCCCGACAGATGGTACATCCCGCCACGCCGGTCGTGGTGCGTTTGGTCGACTTCCGCGGCCATGAGTGGACCCGCGAATCCCCGGCGCTTCTCAACTTGATCGACGCGGAAGCAGTGGCGCCATTTTCGCTCTCCAAGGGTCCACTGTGGCGGCTGACCCTGCTGAGGCTTTCGCCGCGGGAACACATCTTACTGTTGACCATGCATCACATCATTTCCGATGGCTGGTCCATTGGTCTTCTGATTCAGGAATTGGCCGCCCTATACGAAGCCTCTATCGGCCGGCAGCCCTCTCCCTTCGCCGAACTTCCCGTTCAATACACGGACTACGCCGATTGGCAACATCGTTGGTTGAACGGCAAGGTCCTCGATGACCAGATCAAAACGCGGTCCTCGCCAGGCTTCGGCAAAGGCCACCGCATCCGCACAGTAGCAGTCGACGCCATAACGGTCGACATCAAAGAAACGCTGCGCGACCTCCAGATGCAACGGATCGAGATCCACCGCACAGATCTGATCCGGCTTGAGCAGGTTCACCAGTGGCGGCACCAGACTGCCACCGCCAAGGCCAAGCACCAGCACCCGGCGAATACTCTCCGCGGGTGCCATCAGCGCCGGCAACCACAACAGGTCCCAGACACTGCCCGTTACCAGACGCTGTGGATGGTATTCCGAATGCTGAACACCATTGGCAAACAGGCGCAGGCTGGAAAAACCCGGTTGACCCAGATGGTACTGAGCGCTGCTGCTGGTGAATTGAATGCTGAGCAAGGCGCTGGCGCCAGCATACAGGCGCAGGCCGGGCGGCGCATTGATGATGGGCGAAAAGTGCCGGCGCGAAATGGCCAGCGTTGCCAGCATCAGGTCATACGCGCTGGCAAACTCGCGCGTGTACTGGCGAAACAAACCCAGCTCGCGCTCGTAATACGGCAATAGTTGTTCCACGGTCGCGCTCTCCGCCAGCTGGAAAGCTCCATGCTGGCATCAGGCACGAGCGTGGGTGTTGATGCGTGACAATGATTCTTAGAAATGGTACTCCGCGCGTATCATCGGCGTCT
>JBGTRP010000685.1:0-4380 GCA_041940685.1 Acanthopleuribacteraceae bacterium | reverse complement strand
TCATCTCCATGATTCAGGGGCTCAAAACCAACCGCGTGATCGCCATCGATCACTTTGGATACCTACTGAAGCTAATGCTCAAACAGGGGTTGGAAACCGAACCCCTGATCAGCGCCATCAATCATCGGCTTTTGCCTGTTTTGCTGGGGGTCGGCGTGGAGAACCTATCCATGATTGAGGGGCTTTTGATCAATCCCTGTAACCTCCATTTGGAAAATTATTTGGAGAAGGTCGACAGCGAAACCCTCGACCACATGTTGGAAGATTTCCAGAAAGAAACGGGCTGCCAGGTTTCGAAGGAGGGCCGGAACGAATTGATCCGATTGTTGCTGCCCACTTTTGGAATTGAGGCGATTGCCTCCTATTTACGCTATTGCAAGGAACGGTTAAAGCGTTTCTCCATCCTCCAAAAAGAATTGAGCTGGCGGGCCGAAAGAGAGGTAAAAAAGCTGTCCAAGGCTTTTTTTCGCACCATGTTCGGAGAGTGGGACGTGCCCCTGGAGTCCGATGCCTGGCGGATCTCACAGAAAAGCCGCGTGAGGGATTTCGCGCCCCACCTCTCGCCAAGAGCCATGGCCATCAAGAGTTTTCCCGGCGAAGAATACATGCCGAGAGCGCTTTCCCCGCAATCCCTAAACGCTGGCCCGCTGGATGCCTCCGGTCTCGCGGATGCTGATGAGGAGGGCGGTCTGGGCGGAGACGACAAGCTTGCCGATTGGATGCGCCAATGGGAAGCGCTTTCCGAAACGCTTGGACCCGTATTTGATCAATGTATTCAGGAAATGCTTGTAGAACTGCACCCCAAATCCCTCAAGCGCGGCGATGGAAAAAGGGCGGATGATAAAACGCGTTGGTCCGAGTATGTTTACCGCTTTCAGCAATTGGACCGCGATGCCTTGCGGGACCGTTTTTTGGAAAGGGCAATTCGATCCATTGCGGGAAAAAACGGAGGCGATCAGGAACCTTGATTCCAAGCGAGCCGTTGCGCCGGTGAGATCGGGGCTCCTAGCCGGCCAAGGAAGAGGCGCCGTCTTGGGAGTGTCCCTGTAAAAAGGTTTTCGGATTGCTGAATACTTTGGCCAGGTTCATGCCCTTGCGAACGGCCTTCACCGTAACCTTGCCCGTGGCGAGCGCGCCGGCGAGGTTGAGGTAGGTGGACAGCTTGCCGCGGTGTTTGTAGCGCACCTTCAGCGCCCAGTCCCACAAGCGGCTGTACTCCTCATAGAACTCTTCCAGCGACAATTCGGTAGGCAAAACCGAATGGACGATATCGTAAAGCTCCCAATTGTCCGTTGTCACCTGATCCTTGACATCCGACCACAAGTCGGTTCCCGGCAAGGGGGTCAGCACGGAAAACCCGCTGTTATAAGTGGCATGGCGGTCAATCCACTCGCGTAATTTGGCGAAGTCTTCCCGTTTCCATCCCGGATCGACGATGAAATTACAGGTAAAGCCGACACCCATCTCTTTCAGCAGCTCGATGGCGCGTACATTGTTGGCTGCCTCGTTGTTTTTGTTCACCGACTTCAGGCCCTCGTCATCTACTTTTTCCAGGCCCATGAAAATGGCCAGGTCGCCGCAGTCCTTCCACATCTCGATCAGCTCCGGATGGCGGGTGATGATATCGGTGCGGGTTTGCACGGTAAAATACTTTTTAATTCCGGACTGCTTAATGAGGCGGGCCATTTCCTTTCCGCGCCGGTGATCCAGCCAGAAGATATCGTCGGTAATAAAGATGTTGGGCGCCTTGATGGTGGCCAGCTCCTGCACGACGCGTTCGGGCGATTTTTCACGAAAGGTTTTCTCGTGAAATTTCCAAACGGAGCAGAAGTTACAGCGGTAGGGACAGCCGCGGGCGGTCTCCAGCAAAGCCAGCGGCTTGCGGAAGTTGATGTAGTACTGATCCGCGTATTGGGAAATCAAATGCCGCGCGGGAATAGGGAGCGCGTCCAAGTCCGTGCTGAGCGGCGCGCTTGGCGTGAACTGCGGGCCGTTCGGGGTGTTTAACATCAAACCCGGAGATTTGCCGAGGTCCTTGCCGCCCTCCAACGCGTCCAATAGCGGCGGCATTACCTGCTCTCCCTCGCCCACGGCTACCGCGTCAATGGCGCTGTCTTTAAACCAGTTGGGATCGCGAGACGCATCGTGTCCGCCAACCAAAATCATGGCCTCGGGCAGCACTCCTTTTACGGCCTGGGCCAATTCGAGGGTTCGTTTGCGTTCGGTGGTGAAGTTGCACTGCAGACCCACCACGTCGGGTTCGAACTCGCGGCATTGCCGCAGACCGTATTCCCGTCCATCAATGCGCAGGTCGATGATTTTACATTCATGTCCATCCCCTTCCAACACCGCCGCGGTACACTCCATACCCAACGGCTCCACAAAGGTGAGCATCTCCAACCCGATGATGCCGCCGATCGGCGGTTTCAAAAATGCGACTTTCATGGAACGACCCCTTCTCACCCGAACCCGCGAGTTAAATTGTGTTTTTTGGCTTGGTGAAGCGGTTACGGACGATATGGAAACCTTGCCTCATTGACCCATGCTTGTCAAGAATAAGTCATCTCACCCTCACAGCGGATTTTGATATATGAGGGGGCATAGGCCTTTTAGGGGCCCAAACTAACCGCATTTTGTATAATGTTTCAAATCCATGCCGAACCAAAGATTCCGGAGGCCTCATGCTCGAAAAAGAAGAAATGGAAGCGCTCGAAAAAGAGCACAAAACCAACACCATTATCTGGGCGGCGCTTTTTGGCAGCTTGCTGGTTTACTTCGTTCTGGCCTTCACGCTTGGTGGCAAAACTGAGCCGGAGGCTTCCCAGGGTATGGATGTGATTGCCTACAGCCTGATGGTCGTTTCCGTCTTTCTTCTGGTTCTTATTTTTACGATTCGCAAAATGCGGCTGTCGGTCACCAAGGACAAACCGCTCTCCCATACGCCGACAGAAGCCTTTCGCAGGGCCCTGCTTCAATTTCGAATTACTTTGATTATTACCCTCGCGCTTTCCGAGGCGATTGGGCTGTACGGTCTTGTTATGGCCTTTATCGGGCCTTCTTTGACTTATCTTTATTTGTTCATTGGTTTCGCCGCGGCGCTCTTCATCCTCTTTCGCCCTAAATATTTCGATCTCGAGAATTTTGCAAGTGAACATAAGAAAATTGCCATGTAGGAAGCTTGGATACCCCCGAGTCGAGGCGATGGAGGAAATCATATCTTGGACGCCATGATGCGGATTGCGGAACAACGGATTCGGGAAGCTCAGGAAGCAGGCGCCTTCGACAACCTTCCGGGTAAGGGCAAGCCCTTGCGCCTGGAAGCCGAGAGCGGCGTTCCCGAGGAGTTGCGCATGGGCTTCAAGATCCTTAAAAATGCAGGGTTGATCCCAGCGCAACTGGAGTTGCGCAAGGAAGTGATTTGCCTTCAGGATCTATTGAGCTGCTGTGACGATGAGCCCGCACGGGTGGAATATCAGCGCAGGCTCAGCCTCAAGCGGCTGCAACTGGAATTGGCCATGAAGGAACTCAACCGCGGTCTGCCGGATGCCTACCTGACCAAGGTCCATGCCAAGCTTGGCTGAGGGGTTGTTTTAGTCGCTTTCGGGCTCTTCGGGAGGTTCCGCATCATGCAGCTCGAACCATTTCAAGATGTGTAACACCTTGGCGATCAGGCGGCTGGGCTTGGCGGCGATGCCGTGCGGAGTGTCGGGAATGCGGACCAGCATGGCGTCCACTCCGCGCAGCTTGAGGGCCTGGTAGTACTGTTCGGATTCGGAAATGGGCGTGCGGTAATCGGCCTCGCCGGTCAGCAGCATGGTAGGCGTGGCCACATTGGCTACTAGTGAAATCGGCGAGCGTTTCATGTAGTGCTCCATCTCCTCCCATGGCGCGCCTGGAAACCAGTATTTGTAATAGTAATTGTAGTTATCGGAGGTCAGGGCAAAGCTATACCAATTGATGACGGGCTTGGCCACGACCGCGGCGCGGAAGCGGTTCGTCTTGCCCACAATCCAACTGGTCAACACGCCGCCGCCGCTGCCGCCCGTGACAAAAAGGCGGTCGCGGTCGATGTAACCCTTGGCAATCAAAGCATCCACCCCCGACATCAGGTCATCGTAGTCCTGGCCCGGGTAATTGTGGTGGATCAAATTGCCGAAGGCCTCGCCGTAACTGCTGCTGCCGCGCGGATTGACATAAAGCACCACATAACCCGCGGCAGCGTACAATTGCACTTCCGCGGAGAAGCGGTCGCCGTAATCGGCAAAGGGACCGCCGTGGATCTCCAGCAAAAGCGGGTACTCTTTTGTGGGCTCAAAACCGGGCGGCTTGGCGATCCAGCCCTGAATATCGCGGCCGTCGTAGGAAGATTTGAACCAAATT
>JBGTRP010000684.1:0-4381 GCA_041940685.1 Acanthopleuribacteraceae bacterium | reverse complement strand
GCTGACCCGGCAGGCCATGGCCTTTGTCCTCGCTGGCGGCCGCGGCCCATTCCCAGGGAGAGATCCGGCGCGGGCGGCAGATTCCGGAAGGGCCCGTGCCCCTTACCCATACCCAGGCGCGCTTCGCAGAGCAAGACCCGCCCTACCCCCATCACTTCAATCAGTCTGTCATGATTGCCGTCCCCTCCGGTCTGGATGCGGGGCGGTTAAAAAATCTGCTCACGGATATCGTGGCGCGCCACGATGCGCTCCATTTCCGCATTTTTTCCACGGCGAAAGGCTGGTTACAAGAGTGGCGGGGCGTTCATGAGCGCACAATGGAATTTGAAACCCGGGATTTGTCCTCCTTTTCCGGCGCGGAACGGGAGCAAAACCTGGCCGCTCTGGCCGCGGCCTACCATTCCGGACTGAACCTGGAGCATGGGCCCCTCATGCGGGTAGGCCTGTTGCGCATGGGGGCGGGCCGGCGGGACCGACTTCTGTTCGTCGTTCACCACTTGGTCATCGATGGCGTCTCATGGCGCATCTTGTTGGAAGATCTGGAGATTGGTTATTCACGGCAATTACAAGGCAAGTCGCCGCTCCTTTCGCCTACCTCCACGCCATTTCGCGAATGGGCCGTGCGGCTCCAAGATTTCGCCAAATCAGAGAGGTTGTCCGCCCAACTGGATTATTGGATCAACCAGCCAGAGGTAGAGCCTCTGCCTACCGACTTTTCCGAACCCTCGGCCAACGCCTTTGGCCATGTGTCTCGGATTTCATCGACGCTGGAGACCGAGGCGACCAGCGACCTGCTACAGCGGGTGGGCCAGGCTTACCAAACGCGCATCAATGACGCGCTGCTGGGGGCATTGCTGATGGCCTGCCGCCAATGGACGGGCGAGCCCCGGCTCTTGGTGGAAATGGAGGCCCATGGCCGTGAAGAGATCTTCGAGGACCTGGACCTTACCCGAACCCTGGGTTGGTTCACCTCGCTCTATCCCGTGGTCCTCGAGGCGGAGGCTGGGGATGTGGGAGCGGTCCTCAAAACCATCAAGGAACAATTGCTCGCGGTTCCGGACAATGGCATAGGCTACGGGGTTGCGCGTTATCTGCACCAGGATGCCCGGGTGCGAAAAACGCTCCGTATGCGACAGCCCGCTATGATTCGCTTCAACTACCTCGGTCAAACGGATCAAACCCTCTCCAAGAAGACGGGCTGGAGCCTTGCGGAAGAACCGACAGGTGAGGATTACCACCCCGAAAACCCGCGTGGTCCCCTGTTGGAGCTCCACTGCATCGTGGACCGCAACCAGCT
Source organism: Acanthopleuribacteraceae bacterium (assembly GCA_041940685.1). Classification (GTDB taxonomy): domain Bacteria; phylum Acidobacteriota; class Holophagae; order Acanthopleuribacterales; family Acanthopleuribacteraceae; genus JBGTRP01. The sequence goes on along the minus strand of JBGTRP010000684.1, from coordinate 3,084 downwards.
CAATATCACATGGACTTATAACCGGTTATCCTTCCACCCCCAAACCATCGAGATCTTGGATCGGAACTTTCGCGACGCCTTGCGTCAAATCATTGAGCATTGCCGCCACGCCCGCGGGTTCACGCCTTCCGACTTTCCCCTGGCCCGCCTGACCCAGGGTGCTTTGGACGCACTCATCGCCAGCCTCGCGCACGAGGGCGCCGAGCCATCGGCCCGCTTTCCCGAGGACATGTACCCGCTTTCCCCCATGCAGGCGGGAATGCTGTTCCACGCCTTTTTCGAACGGGAAACCCAAACCTATTTCGAACAGGTGACCTGCATCTTCGAGGGTCCATTCGCTCGGGAAGCATTCATCCAGGCCTGGGATGATGTGATTGCCCATCACGCGGTATTGCGCACCTCCTTCCACTGGCAGGGTATGGACCTGCCGTTGCAGGTTGTGGCCCAATCAGCCGAGGCGCGCTGGCGTTTATCGGACTGGCGTGGTCTCGATGACGAAAGTCAGGAAAGGCAATGGCGTCAATTTCTTGAAACCGACCGGGAAAAAGGGTTCTCCTTTTCTACCCCGCCCCTGCTCCGCTTTCACTTGGCGGCTCTGAAGGAAAACCGTTTCCGATTCTGCCTCAGTTACCATCATATTCTCTTAGACGGCTGGAGCTCCGCGCTCCTGTTCCAGCGCGTTCTTCAAGCCTACCAGGCCAGGCTCATGGGGAAACCACATTCCCAAGAGTCCGAAACCCCATACCGCAACTACATTGCTTGGCTGCAACGACAGAACGCCGAGGAGACCGAGGCCTATTGGAAACTCGCGCTACGTGGATTTCGCGAACCCGTTCGCCTCGGGACCCGCGCCTCTGGAGCAGGAAAGCCGACCGGAACCCCCGAGGGGCGGCTGGTTAGCGGAGGCTATCGCGAGATCCTGCTGGAATTGGACGAGGGATTGACCCAGAGGCTGGTCGCCTCTGCCCGGGGCCTGGGCTTAACCCTGAACACATGTATCCATGGGGTTTGGGCAATTCTGTGCGGCCATCATGGGGAGACCATGGATGTGGTTTACGGAGCCACGGTTTCGGGCCGGCCCACCGGCCTGGACGGCGTTGAAAAAATGGTGGGGCTTTTCATCAACACCCTTCCCATCAGAGTTGTCCTGAAGGGGGATGCCTCACTGCCTCAATGGTTGCAGGACCTGCAAGAGGCTCAAGCCGAACGGGATCCACACGCCCATGCGGCGCTGGTGGATATTCAGGGTTGGAGTGAGGTTCCGCGAGGAGCGCCACTGTTCGAAAGCCTCTTGGTTTTCGAGAATTACCCCATGGACCAGGCGCTGGATGAGAAGGAGGAGACGCTGACCGTACGCGAGGTGCGCGCCATTCAACACTCCAATTACCCGCTCACGCTTACCATTAAGCCGGGTTCGCGCCTACTCCTGGAATTCGGGTATGATTCCCAACGCCTGGAGGCCGGATTGATCCAAAGGCTTCGCGACCAGTTCAAACTACTGCTGGAGCGCCTGCCGGAGGGAGTTGACCCAACTCTGAAGGAGCTCATGGAAATGCTTGCCCAATGGGATCGAGACAACCGTGAAACCGAGGAAACCGCCTTGAAAAGCGCCAATATCCTCCAATTAAAACGGGCCGGGCGCAAGGCTCGCGTCCTGGCTGAAAGGAATGGGAATTGAGATGACCAACGAGAAAAAGCCGCCGCTAGGGAAACCGATTTTCGCGAAACGCAAACCCATTCAAATGAGCCCGGAGGCGCTGGTTGAAACCCGCCCGTTGCTGGAAGACAGTGGTTTGCCCCTGCTGGCCCAACCCGTAACCGATGGCGTTGACTTACTGAATTGGGCGCAATCGCATCGGAACCAAATCGAAAGCCACCTCCACGAACATGGCGGAATTCTCTTTCGCGGTTTTAAAGCCGGCGATATCGCTTCCTTCGAACGGCTTTTGGGTCTGCTCGCCAACGACCGTCTGCTGGAGTACACCTACCGCTCTACGCCGCGCACTCAGGTGAGCGGATTCATCTACACCTCCACCGAGTACCCGCCGGACCAGTCCATTCCGCTTCACAATGAAAACGCCTATTCCCGCTCTTGGCCCATGAAAATCGGGTTTTACAGCATACATGTGGCCGCCGAGGGCGGAGAAACCCCGATCGCGGACAGCCGCGAGGTTTTTAACCAAATCGACCCGCAAATTAGGGCTCGTTTCATGGATAAAAAGGTGATGTACGTGCGGAACTACGGCTCGCTGGATTTACCCTGGCAGACCGTTTTCCAAACCGAGGACAAGGACGAAGTAGCCGATTATTGCCGTGATGCGGATATCGAAATGGAGTGGTTGCCCGAGGACGGCCTGCGCACCCGTCAGGTTTGCCAAGCCGTTGCCCGCCACCCCCATAGCGGCGACATGGTCTGGTTCAACCAGGCCCATTTGTTTCACGTCTCCAGTCTGGCGTCCCATGTGCGCGAAGCCCTGCTCGGCGTGGTCGCTGAAGAGGATCTTCCACGCAATGCCTACTACGGTGACGGCAGTCCGATCGAGGACAGCGTCTGCGAGGCGATTCGCCAGACATACCGGTCCTTGGCGGTTACGTTCCCCTGGCGTGAACAAGATATCCTCATTCTGGACAATATGCTCGCGGCACATGGCCGGCAGCCGTTTCAGGGAGAGCGCAAGGTGGTGGTGGGCATGGCCGATAGCCGGACCACATCAGCGCTGGAGCCCGAGGAAACAAGCTGACGGGGTTTCCCGTCGTACACGGAGCAATCATGGAATCCACCCCTATCGAGGGCTTCCGGCTCTCGCCCCAACAAAACAGATTGTGGTTCTTACAAAAGGAAATGTCCCACGGGAATCACGCCGCGGGCTGCGTGGTCCGCGTTGAGGGGCCGCTTTGCATCGAGGCCCTGAAATCCGCTCTCGATTTCACCGCCGGCCAATGCGAGAACCTCCGCACTCTTTTTCGGAACCCGCCGGGGGCGGACCTGCCCGTTCAGGTCATTGAGGAAGATCCGCTTTACAGGTACGACGAATATGAAGCCTTCTCGTGGAGCTTGTCCCGCGTACAAGCAGAGGTGAAAAA